>WFRG01000047.1 GCA_015486705.1 Hippea sp.
GAAAAGTGGCTTCACACTGATAGAGCTTATTATCGTTATTGTGTTGATAGCTATACTATCCATTGCCGTTGGACCAAAGATATTTACAAGTGGATACAAAGAAAGCGCTGACCAGATAAAATTTGCCACCGTAGTAAGATATGCACAGCATGAGGCTATGGTTAGAGGCGGAGGTGTTTGTATAGTGATTAACGGGTCGAGTTATTATGTTGAGCAAGGGCCGAATAAAATACTTGTTCCGGGTGAGAAGAGTGAAGATATAGGGGTCGAGAAAAACATAAGCAGCTCGGTTTCACCAGTTTGTTTCGATTTTATGGGTGAGCCTGTTTATGACAACGGAAGCAAAATAACGGACAATACAACGATTGTGGTTGACGGTAAGAAGGTTGTTGTTACGCCTATTGCGGGTGGCGTGATTTTAAATGATTAAAAGTAAAGCTGGTTTTACGCTTATTGAGATAATACTTGCCATAGTTGTGTTTTCCATTGGTGTGGTAGGCATTATGGTAGTTTTTTATAACACTTTGGGCAGAACGTCTAATCCCATTGCAAGGCACAGGGCAATTGAGGTGACAAGTTCTGTAATGGATGATATTCTTTCAAGAAAGTTTGACAACGATACGCCGAATGGCGGGGGTGTTATTCCTTTAAGTGAGGTTAATATAGGTAAAGAGAGTATGGATGGAAACAGTACTGAGACATTTGACGATGTGGATGATTTCAATGGCTTAAGCTGCACAACAGGTTCAAACGAATGTTTTCCTGATGTTACGCCGGGGTATCATATAGAGGTAACTGTTCAGTGCGCAAAGTTGAATGGCAATAACGTTGAGATTGCAAATTGTCCTCAAAATTTTAAACTTATAACTGTAAAGGTTAAATCAAAGGGGCTTAATGAAACATACACGCTAAAGGCACTAAAGGGAAACTTTTAATATGATTTTGAATTTTGGATTTTAAATTTTGAATTTGAGAATAGGTATGAGATTTAATTGGAAAAAAATTAATTCGAAATCTAAAATTTACAATTCAAAATTGTCAGCAGGGGGTTTTACTCTTGTTGAATTAATCATAACGATGGTTCTTGTGGGCATAGTGGCTTACCTTGGTTCAAACCTAATTGAGCCTGTTATGGAAGGTTACGTGGACACAGAAGTCAAGACACTGCTTTTTAATGAAGCTCAATATGCCGTAAGCAGGATGGCAATTGAGCTGAGAAACGCAATACCGAATGCAATAAAGGTTTTAAATGATAGTGATATTGAGTTTGCTGAGTTTAGCGATGCGGGCTATTATTTTCCTATTCAGAATTTAGATAATATCACGTGTTTTGGAGTTAATATTTCAATTGGTGATTATATGTCTATTTACAACACAAGGCCTGATTACTTCTATGGCGGAGGCAGGATCTATAAAATAGAACAAGTGAATGTGAATAAAGATAATGCAACTTGCATATTAAATAAGAACATAATTAGCGATTCACCTTACCACAGGATATATAAAGTGGGCAAAATTGTGGCGTTTTACTTAAAAGATGGGAGGATTTACAGAGATTCTGCCGATCTTTCAAACAGGTCAAAAATAGGAGAAGGTGGATACATAATGGCAAATTACATAAAAAGCCTAAAGTTCACATATACACAGGGATTCACATACAGGCAGGCTGTATTAAAAATTGAGCTTGTAATGCGTAAGGGTGATGTTGAGTTAACTTATGACAAAGAGGTGCATATAAGAAATGTCCCTTAACAATAAAGGTTCTTTGATTTTTGTTGTTTTTTTGCTTATACTGTTTGCGTTTATTGGGGGAATGATTGTAAGTCTTTTGTCAAGCAGCAGTGTTTCATCATCTGAGGATTTGCTTTCTGCACAGGCTTTCTATTTGGCTGAGAGTGGCAAGGAGATTGCTATTGAAAAGTGCATAGCTGATGAGGGGAAAGACTGTAATGATTACAATGAAACCTATAGGTTAGGCAATGGGAAAATGGTTGTTACATTTCTCTCAAAAGACAACATAACATTGGATAATGGCTCAAGAGCTACACTATATACAGCAACAAGCGAGGGAGAAATCGGTGATATTAAACGTAAAATAGAGTTTAAGTTTTGGAAGTAATATGTATAGGGAGTTTTTTGGTTTTGAGGATGAGCCTTTTAGGTTAACGCCTGACCCTGATTTCTTTTACGATTCAGAAGAGCACGATGATGCCATTAAAACCATAGAGTACGCGGTTAGGGCAAGAAAAGGAATAATAGTTTTGGTGGGCGACGTCGGTGTTGGAAAAACAACGTTAAGCAGGATTTTGCTGAATAATTTAATAAATACACAGGTTAGCCTGGTCCTGAATCCGTTTTTGTCAGAGGATGAAATACTTAAGTATATTGCCAAGGACTTTGGCTTAAAAATAGAAGGCAAGGATAAAGGTGAGATTTTTCAGGATTTGGTTGGGTATTTTGTTGAGCTTTACAAAAAAAATAACAATGTTTTGATTATTGTTGACGAGGCCCAGCATTTGAGCTTTGAGTCCATGGAGATGCTGAGGCAAATATCCAATATAGAAATGGAAAATGCTAAGCTTGTCCAGATTTTGCTTGTAGGCCAGAGCGAGTTGATAAATAAACTTAATCAAGATAAGCTGAGGCAGATTAAACAGCGTATAGCGTATTGGGTCTATCTAAAAGGTTTGAACCGTGAAGAAACTAAGGGATATATAGAGTTTAGAGTTAGCCAAGCTTTGAAATATAGACGTTCAATATTTAACGATAGAGCAATTAAATACATATATAAGTTAACTAAAGGTAATCCAAGAGAGATAAATCAACTTGCCGAAA
>WFRG01000048.1 GCA_015486705.1 Hippea sp.
GGAGACAATCCAAGAATGTTAGAACAGAAACTTCATTCCTTTGTACCTCCCAATGAAAGAAAGTCATCTTTTGATAAGTGAATCAGGCACCTAAAAAAAAAGACCGGAGAGAGGGATCATCCGATAGTGGATCTGACTTAATATTTTGTTCCTTATCGCTAATTTTGGTGGCCCTTTTTGCCCTGCTTGTATCTTATTCAACCATTCAAGGTGAAAAAGTGACAAATTTTAAACGTGGCTATGGAGGGTCATCAAAAAAGTATAACAAGGCCTCATCATCTAATTTGATAATGGAAAATCCGGTATTTACTGGAGGTAATAGTCCACTGCCCTCTGAATCAGGTATTACAGAAGTTGAGAGGGCCTCTATTTCGTCAGTCATACGATCTTTAAAGAGATATTATAGAAAAATGGGATTAGATAAGTCAGTTAATATAGAAGAAATTCAGGGTGGGATTAAGATCAGTTTTGGGGCTGATGTCTTGTTTCCATCAGGACATGCTACAATAACAAGAAAGGCAAAGGCTTATCTTGATCAAATAGTTTCAATAGCTCTAAAAAATCCTTTGTTTTTTATAAAGATTGAAGGACATACAGATAATGTTCCAATCAATACACCTGAATTTCCATCAAATTGGGAATTATCAACGGCTCGGGCCGTAAATGTCCTACGGTATCTTCTCAAAAAGAAAATCCCTGCAAAAAGATTGGTTGCTATTGGATTTAGTCAATATCATCCTATTGCATCAAATGGTACGCCTGAAGGCAGAATTAAAAATCGAAGAGTTGAGATATACTTTGAATTGCATAAACATATAGAGGCTTGATTGAAGAAACGTTCTAAAGATTCAGACGATAAGGGGAGTAAATGGCTGTGTACTTTCAATGATATGATGAATTTGCTCCTTACATTTTTTGTTTTACTTCTTTCGATGTCAAAGCTTGATGTGTGCAAAGTTAAAGAGGCAGTTTACTCAATAAATGATAGCTTTGGAGTATTAAATTTAGGGAGGAAAAATACAGAAATTTTTAAGCATTTTATCTTTCCAATAGAGAATCGCCATTTAAGCTTTGAGGAGAGAAAAAGAAGATTAGCTACGCATATAAACAATATAGATAATATGCATGCAAAGGTGATTGAGGAAGGAGTCTCTGTTAGACTAAAGGAAAAGTTGTTTTTCAAGACAGGTATGGCTGAAATTGAAAAGAAAAATTATCCTTCTCTTAAAAAATTGTGCTCTATTTTACAGAGGACTGATTGTCAAATAAGAGTGGAGGGCCATACAGATGATATCCCTATAGATACTAAACGTTTCCCATCCAACTGGGAACTTTCAGTAGCCCGTGCTGTAAACGTTGTTAAATATTTTATTTCTAAAGGCAATATTTCTCCTGAGAGGCTTTCTGCTGCAGGTTATAGTGATTCAAAGCCCCTTTATCCAAACGTAAGTGACCATAACAGAGAACTCAATAGGAGAGTAGAGATCATTTTGACATTAAAAAAGATTAATAAGGGGAATTAATGGCTGAAGAAGAGATCAAAAAAGAGACTACTATAGAAAAGGATTCAAAAAAAAGTTTCTCCTTCCTGAAATGGGTTGTAATAGCCTTTGCAATTGTAGCCTTAGGAGCCGCGGCTTTTGGAGGGTGGTGGTACTATACGACTCACTTTTCCACACCTCCTAAAGAAGAGGCCAAACAACCAGTTAAGGCAAAAGAACTCTTTTGGCCTATAAATAGCATCATTGTAAATTTGATGGATGATAATGGTGGAAGATATTTGAAGATCACAATTCAACTCGAATTGTCTAATAAAGATTGTATATCTGAATTAGATTCATTAAAGCCGGAAATAATGGATAGCCTTTTAGGCCTCCTTTCTTCAAAGACATATAAAGATATAGCAACTTTTGAAGGAAAACAACGCCTTAAAGACGAAATTGCACTACGCCTGAATAACTATCTTAGCAAAGGTCAAATTACAAAAGTTTACTTTACTGAATTTATTATTCAATAGCCTTGAATCGTTTGATGAAGTCCGGGTGGAGGACATAAATGTCCCAGATATTATCACAGGAAGAGGTAGATGCTCTCTTAAACGGGATATCAGGGGGAGAGATTGAAACAGAACAAGAGGAGACACCTGATCCTTCAGCAGTTCAAGCATACAATTTAACCAACCAGGATAGAATCGTAAGGGGAAGGATGCCGGCCCTGGAAATGACGGGTGAAAAATTTACCAGGATATTCGGAATAACGATCTCATCATTGTTAAAAAAAGTCATCAATATAACCACCCTCTCCGTAGATATAACTAAGTACGGACAGTTTATGAAAACCGTGCCTGTGCCTACGAGTATGCATGTATTTAAGATGGAACCATTGAAAGGTAATGCAGTCTTTATCCTTGAATCACAGGTTGTCTTTGCATTGGTTGATATCATTTTCGGCGGTTCAGGACAGGAAAACTATAAAATTGAGGGAAGAGATTTTACATCTATAGAGAATAAACTCATAAATAGAATTGTATTGAGTGCGCTCTCTGATTTTGAGAAGGTATGGAAGCCTATCAAGGACC
>WFRG01000049.1 GCA_015486705.1 Hippea sp.
ATCCCCCTTAGGTCATTCTGAACGAAGCCGCGTCAGACGCGGCGAAGTGAAGAATCTAGCGAGCGACTAGCGAGCGCAAAGAAATAGCACCTGAAATTTAGGAATACATCCATACACCTTCAGCTAGATCCTTCGTCGCTTCGTCACGTCTGGCGTGGTTTCACCACATTAGACATAGCTTTGCTCCTCAGGATGACTCGAGGGGAGGAGAAAAAACTGCTCGCTTTCAAACAATCCTGATAATCCCAAAAGGAATCCTACTCTACAACTTTACACTTAACAAACTCTCTAACTGAATTAATATTGATTTAGATAAGAACCCTCTTTTTAGTTTGATTTTTGATTAGGTAAGACTCCCTTTTGAATTTTCGGTACTTGTAGTCTATAATTTAGGCTTACACCTACTTCTCGTTCAGCGCATTTTTTAATTTATTATATAGTATTCCTATGGGTGTTTTGTCTGTCAGTCATCTGACGAAAAAATTTGGTGAGTTTCGGGCAGTAAGTGATATATCGTTTAGCCTAGAAAGAGGTGAGATTCTTGGTGTGCTTGGACCAAATGGTGCTGGAAAGACAACTACGATACAGATGTTGCTTGGAGTCTTAAAGCCTACCTCGGGGAAGATAGTGTACTTCGGTAAGGATTTATCAAAAAGCAAAACTGAAATAGCAGAGAAAATCAATTTTTCCTCGACCTACATCAGCTTGCCGCGCCGACTTACTGTAAAAGAAGACTTAACTTTTATAAGTTACTTGTATGATATTAAAGATAGAAGGACTAGACTTGCTCGGATAAGAAAGATGTTTAGATTGGACGAGATATGGAACTCACAGGTTTTTTCGTTGTCTGCTGGTCAGTCAACTAGATTAAACTTAGCCAAGGCATGGATTAATTTTCCTGAGGTCTTACTCTTAGATGAGCCAACGGCCTCATTGGATCCAGAGGTCGCTGATTATATTCGAAAATTTTTACTCAAACAAAGGGAAAAATTTAATATATCGGTGATTATAACCTCCCACAATATGGCAGAGATAGAAGAGGTTTGTGACAGAGTGATATTTATAAATCATGGAAAGATTATTGCGGAAGGAACGCCATACAGTTTAGCTAGAACGATGGATGTATCCCACATAAAGCTCTTGATAAAAGATGGTGTAAAGCGCACGGTGGAAATATGTAAGAAACAGGGATTAAATTATATTGTTAGTCGTCGCCATATAACAATAGATATAGAGCAACATAAGATTCCAACATTTCTAGAAAATTTATTGAGTAAAGGAATCATTTATGAGGATATAAGTATAGATAAGCCAAGCCTAGAGGATTACTTTTTAGAAATTGCTAAAAGAGATGATAAAAATAAATAGAGTTTACGCCATAGTGTTAAGATACTTTTATCTTTTAATTCGTAGCTTAGATCGTCTAAGCGACCTATTCTATTGGCCCGCTGTTGATTTGCTGCTTTGGGGATTAACTAGTGCATTTTTTAAAAAGTCTGCTCCCAACATGTCATTTATCATCATAATGATAATATCCGGGCTTATTTTATGGATAATTTTGTGGCGTGGCCAGTATGAGATTACTGTAAATTTACTGGAAGACCTTTGGGATCAGAACTTAGTTAATGTCTTTGTCTCCCCCATTCGCTTGAATGAATGGATGATTTCTTTTGTAGTTATCGGAATATTAAAGGCAGCTATAAGCGTGAGTTTTGCTGGTCTTTTGGCCTTGTTGCTTTATAAAATAGACGTTTTTAGGTATGGGTTTTTGTTTCTTCCTCTCATGGTCTCTTTGATTATGAGCGGTTGGTGGATTGGCTTCATTGTCGCTGGTTTAATCTTGCGGTTTGGTAGGAAGATTCAGACATTTGCTTGGTCTGTGGCGTATCTTTTTGCGCCATTCTCAGCTGTATATTATCCTGTTTCTATATTGCCGGAATGGGCGCAGAGAGTGGCGAGTTTGTTGCCTATGTCTTATGTCTTTGAGAGCATGAGAAAAATAATCGAGAGCGGTAAGTTTGATTTAGCCGCGTTTTCTATAAGCTTAGGATTAAATATTTTATATTTAATATTGGCCCTAATCTTTTTCAAGAAAAGTTTTGAGAAAGCGTTGGATAATGGACTGGGAAGTTTAACGTACTAATTTAAGCAGGTGAATATTTCCTTTAGGATCTACGTACTTTAAAGCAATTGTAGGATTGCTTTCTTTATTAACTTTCCATACAGCAGCTAGAGTTAACCAGGTTGGTGTGGTGAGGTTGATGATAAATGGAGGTTTAGGATAGCCTTCCATTTTTAGCACATACTTTGCATCCAGGGATCTCGAGTAATGGGTTCTATCTCCATCGACCCATACAAATTGAGGAGCTGGATCCCATCCTGTTTCCATCAAGTTTGAAGGATGAACAGTATTTCCAGTGGGATTATTTTTATCTCCTTTAAATTTATATATTATATAGTAATACTCTCTCCCCTCCCCTGCTCGACTTATACTACTCAGTTGATCAGTTTTTCCTGTCTTAAGCACCTCGAAATAGGCTTTTCCTTTAAGGGGTTTTAGAGATTTTTTGATGCCCTCTAAGCTGTGAGAGGATTTGGAAACATTAGCATAGTCATGCATCATAAACTTAACCTCTACTGGTTTATTTTTTTCTATTTTTTCTGTAACAACCTTTACTTTTTCACCTTTTTGTTCCTTCATCGTCTTTTGCGCATACTCAAGCACACTTTCTTTTTTTGTGGTGGAGATTTTGTTTTTAGTTAATTTTGTAGAGCTTTTAGACTTAAAGATGAAAAAGAGTACGATGATAACTAGAAGGCTTGCTATTGCAATGTAAATTGGAGATTTATTTTTCATAAATTAAGAACATTATACATTTCCTAAAAGAAGTCGTCAATTTTTTAATTCTTAGTTCTAAAATTCAATTTTTATTTGTGAGAGGTAATAAGTACGGTCTTTAGCGCTTCGTAATTTTTTCTTACTTTCTCTCGATATTCGTCATAAAAAATCTTTTTATGAAAATCACGTTCGATTTTCTCTAGCGCCCACTCCCTATATTCTTCAAAACCTTTTACTGCAGTAAGCCAGCAGTTAACGGGTAAGATGAGATAAAACTCACTGAGAAAATGTGCGAGAGCATCTGCTGTTGCTAGCACTCTCCCCTCCTCTACTTGCGGTAGCTTCTTACGGCAGCTATGGTACAAGATAGCCTCTTTGACTTTTTGAATTTGACTGTTTAAATAACTATATTTTTTCATCATCTCCTCCGCTTTTTTAAGACTCTCTTCCATGAGTGCAGGATTCTTGTTGACACCCCATGCTCGAGCTATATCATGAAATAAAGCAGCAAGAATAACTATCTCTTTATCGGCTCCAACCTTTTCAGCGATCTCTTCTGCATATCTCGCCACCAGCATAACATGGCCTTTAAAGAACCAAACACGCATACTCTCGTCTTTGCTTTTCTTGTATAGCGTTCTTATCTCCTTCTTTATCAACTCAATTTGTTTGTTCATGGATGGTTTTATTTTTTAGCTTATTGAAAAAGATAATGATTAACTTGGAATCTCAAGAAACCTGTCTTTCTAACTATAAAATACTTCTCATCTCTATACACATCTCTATACAAACTTAAAAGATTTATTTAGCGACGTAACGCCAGAGAGCGTAAAAGATTTCTTTCTGTGTTAACGCAATCTCTTGATTATAGATCTCCAGCCCAAACATCTCCCCTTTATAGAAATAATAAAAAGCACAAACATCGTCATAAATATAAGTATCATGCCTTATCTCGATTACCGATGTCGGGATTATTTTTCTTTGATAATGTGATTCGTAGTCTTTTAGCTGAGTAAATTTTTCAAGCGGTTGATAATTTTCATTTTGAATCTCTTTAGTCTGGATGCGACGTTTTACAATTTCCTCTCTTAACTGCTCAGCAAATCTCTTTCCTACACTCTCATTCCAGTTTAGATATCCATATCCTACAACCTCGTTCTTAGTCCTTAAGGTATTCCATAAAACTTGTTTAAGACCACGAACTCCTTTGTAATAAACAATCTTTGTGGCTTCGATTCTAAATGGATGTTCCAATAAGTCTAGGGATTTTAACACGATCGGTAATCGTTTTTTAATCTCTTCTATTTTTCTCTCTTTTTCCTGAACGAGATGTTTTAAGCTTTCTGGATGGGAAGCTTGAAGGCGTATGCCTCGTTGATCTAAAACCTCGCGTGCCAACCCCAACTTAACTAATTTCTCGGCAATACGATACAGGGTTGTTCTGTTGATTCCTGTCATCCTGGCTAGTTCAAGCAGGCTTAGGTCCCCCTTATCGAACAGAGTTATATATACTTTTGCTTCGTTTTTCTCTAAACCTAAAGTTTGCAAATCTTTTATAACCTTTTGAATGTTCATACTGGTACACAACATTATATCAAGAAAACAACTATGTTTCTAAATGTTTAGCTTTATGAACATCTCTACAGTTTCAATATTCATAATATGTTCATCAACTTATACAACAGTTAGACATTAACCATCATGGCATATAAAATTATGTGCATAAATATAAACATTAATTTAGGTGAAGTATGAAAATTGCTATCTTAGCACCACGTAATGAGTTCAGTTTAAACCAACTGAAAAGGTTGAGGCAAGTTGGTCAGTTGGTTTTTGTACCACAACGAAAGAGTTATCCGTTTTCTGAGATCAAAAACCTTGTTCAAGGCTCACAGATCTTAGCTGTTGATCCGGATATTTTAGGTGGTTTCGAAAAAGCAAAGTCTCGCATTAATTCTCTTATTGAGTTCCTCCCTACTCTTAAAGGTATTGCTTTGAATACCACCTCGATGGAGTATGTGGATCTACAGTATTGCTGTGAAAAAGGTATTGCGGTTACAAACGTTCCTGGCTATGCTACCCAAGCCGTGGCTGAGCACACGATTGGTCTAATTATAGGATTGGCCAAGCGAATATTCCTTCATGACCGACAGATTCAAAGTGGCGTTTGTAATCCAGAGCTTGGATTTGAGTTGAAGGGGAAAACGCTTGGAATAATCGGTTTGGGAAGAATAGGCAGCAAAGTTGCTCAGCTGGCTTGTTGTTTGGAATTAGATGTCGTCGCATTTAATAGAACTCCTAGGAGTATGAGAGGGGTAAAAATGGTATCCTTGAATTATCTTTATAATTATTCTGATATAATTTCTCTTCATCTCGCTGCTGTCCCAGAAACTTATTCCTTTATAGATAAAGATGCTCTTTCTGAAATGAAAAAAGGAGTGATTGTTGTTAATCTTGCCAGTCGTTTGTTGGTTGATGAAAAAGCTATGGCTGATGCTATTAGAAATGGTGAGGTTGATTCTTATGCTTATGAAGGAGATGATCTTACATCTGGTCCCCTTGCTGGGATTAGTCGGGCTTTTGGTTTCAAGGCCTTTGGTTGGTATACAAAAGAATCTCTTGCTCGAGCAACAGAGATATGGACTCAAAAGATATTATGGTTAGCACAATCAAGCGCCACTGAAAATAGAAGATGAGAATTTTTCTAAAATATTTCTCGGAGGTTTTATCTTCATAAGAGATGCATTATCCGAATCACCATAAGCACTAGCATAAAGGGCATACATAAAATCGTTTATCTCATATCTGTGCTTCCCTCCCCTATAATCCCACAGTGGATCATTTACATAGATGTATTTACCGTCAATACCAGTTATTACATTAAAGTGAAAGTTAAAACTCGGAACGCGGGCTAAAAGAAAACGGGAGGTAATTATAGCACCTAGAGGTTTTTTATTTAAAATCTCTTCTCGAATATCTTCGATGGTAGGGATTTTGACGATAACCTTTCCTCCTTTTCTTATGAATTCTATAAAAAATCTGAGGGATCTTTTAAGTTTAGGTTCCTTATTATGTTGACGCAGCTTTTCCAAGTGTTTTAGCAGGTATTTTTGAGATTTATTCCTAAATCTTCGGGTGAATAAAAAGGGACTCATTGTTACTATCTCCACTTTAAAACCATTATCAAGTAAATATCTACCCAGTTGAGGAGCATAGCTACCAGTGTGTTTGTAAACTTTTATCTCCTTTTTGAGCTCGGCGATACTCTTATTAATGTGATAATACTTTAATATCATAGATAAGCTTGCTATTCCACAGTCAACAGAGTTTTTCTTTTGCCTAATAAGTGGAACGTTTAGTCTCATTATTTTTTATCTTTTTAAATCTCCTAACCTTCTTTCCATTTACCTCAACTTCTCCCAAAAAACATCTTTAAGGGTCTTATCCAGAGAGCGTTTTTACCAAATTTTTTGAATCGTAAAGAGCCTGGTAGACGACAAATTCCTCTAATGTTTCACTGTGCCTGGCAACACCGATAACCTTGTACAGCTTTCCCTTGAAGTGCCGATAAATTCCAGGAGTAATTTTTGACATCTTAGATTAAGTTTAGCAGATAATTTTAAGGCTATAGGGAAATTTTTACCATGTGTTTTTTAATTTGTTTCTATTTTGTGGAATAACTGATTTATCAGTAAACTCAAATGAGATAAATATAATGGATACAGATTGGAATTATGTTTGAATTTCTGATCTCAATGAGTATAACTTTGTTTTTAAGCGCAGTTTATCTTAACTTTTCTGTGCTTAGAATATCATCTATCTTGCAACCTGTATAACGATTTTTCGTTGTTCCCACCTCGATCTTTTTATATTCCTCTTTGTTAGGTTGCCAAGTCCACTTTTCGACTTTGCAACGGTGAGGTCCAAAATGGCTCTCATTTTCTGTCCAAATGCCATCTGAGACCCAAATTACTTTTCCTGGGGTTGCACCTACAGAAAATTTAAAATCACTTAATTCATCTAGTTCAGGCCCGGGAATAACCTTGAACTGTCCCTTATTGAAAGTTAGGAAGTTAAGATAAGCAATGTAACCAGAGCCATAGCCGGTATCGATTGGAAGGAAAATAAAAACGTTTTTCCCATCTCCCCAAAAATCAGCAATTGCCTCCACGTGGCCGATCTCGTTCCCATCTCGCCAGTATAGATTGTTAGCGGTCTTTTTTTCTCCAAATCGAAATACTTCCTGAAAACAACCCTCTTTTTCACCTAGTACTTGGATAATTATTGGTTTGGATTTGGCTCCATTCATCTCTTTTCTTGGCTCTTGTATAAATATTTTTATCTTTTCTAATTTTCCATCACCATTGAGGTCAGTTTTAAAGATTAACGGTTTGACTTCTTTTATAAAAGAGTGGTCATAAGCAAAGAAATCTTGATTTGTAGCTAAGCGATAACCTAAAGGTTGACTAATTTGAGGACAAGCCTTCTTTTTAATTATGTTAGCTGTTTGTTGGTTGTTGTTGGAGCTCGGTGTGGACATGTTCGTTCTTTTCTTTTCGATGTGAGATTGTGAGAAGTTAAGTGGATGTAGGTTTATTGGTTGCATCCTTAGGAAAACATAAAAGAGGATAAGTAAAAATAGTGATGATAGTAATGAAAAAACTGCTCCAAATAGAAAAAATTTAAAGGACTGGTTCATATAAATTTTTCCAAATAATTGAGGCGATAAATTCAGCTTTAAGTGACACAACTA
The DNA here is from genome assembly GCA_015486705.1 of Hippea sp. The sequence continues at coordinate 7,593 of WFRG01000049.1, forward strand.
AAAAACCCAAACTCATGATAAAAAATATTATAGCATTCTTGTAAATTTATAATGGTCCTGAAACCAGAATAAACTATTTCAAAACCCTATCCCATGGGATAAGAG
>WFRG01000050.1 GCA_015486705.1 Hippea sp.
ATCTGGAGTTTCCATAGGAGCTTTGTTTATGGGTGGTATTATACCAGGTATATTAGCAACTGTGCTTGCTTGTATCTATCTATTTGTGAGGGCTAAACTTAAACCAGAGGATGCCCCGAAGGCCGAACCTTCCAGTTTTAAAGAGAAATTTACTTCTCTTTGGAAGGTTTGGGCTATGTTTACTGTAATTATTGCATTATTAACTGCTATATATACGGGTATAACTACACCGACAGAGGCAAGTGCTGTGGCAAGCTTACTTGTTTTTATTATAGCCGCTTTGCAAAAGAGATTGACCTGGAAAGTCGTTAGAGAATCCGTAATACACACAGTAAAAATTACTACTATGATAGGATGGATTATTATTGGAGCTATGGCGTTTGGATTTGTAGTTACTAAATCTGGGGCTGCTGCAGGTCTTACCGAGTGGCTTGTAAGTCTCCCTGTTCCAAAACTGGTTATAGTATTTGTTTTGATGATTGCTTATCTCATAATGGGCATGTTCATTGACCCCGTGGGTATAATAATGATGACCACTCCAATCCTTATACCCGTTTTAAATGCTTTGCAGATAGACCCTTTATGGTTTGGTGTGATGGTAACTGTCAATATGTGTGCTGGAAACATCAGCCCTCCTATGGGTGTTAACATTTACATAGTTAAAGGATTGGCACCAGATATTGATACAGCCGCATTATTTAAAGAAGTCTTGCCATTTGTGATTATTGACTTTATTGTAATTTTAGCTGTTATGTTTTATCCACCATTGGCAACGTGGATTCCTTCAATGATGCATTAAGGAGGAGTGAATGATTAATCTTGACGAGATTCGTGATTTAAGCTTAAAAATAGAAGAATTACTAAGACTGCAAAGCTATCCGATAGCTTTAAAAATGTTGAAAAAAGATGACAAAACACCTAAAAAGGCAATAAAACCCACTAGAGACTGGGGCCATCATATCTCTTTTTGTCAAGCTTTGGCATTGACAAGAAGGCAGGGTTATACAATAGTCTTATCTAAAGAAGACATGTGGTGCTTCGAACCTGTTGTGGGCTTGGGCTTTGTTGAACCCCCAAAACGATTTTTGGATGGTTGGAATAGATATCCCAATACTGCCAGCAGTTTAGAGGCTGGTGCAAAATGGGCTAAGAATATGCCTCGTTTTGAATACGGTAAATACGATAGGGTTGTTACCGCTCCTTTACATGAAACTACCTTCACTCCTGATATCTTTATACTCTATGGCGAACCTGCTAAAATGACTCAAATCATGCTTGCTAAGATTTGGCTTGATGGGGAAGATATAAATACAAGACTTTCAAGCCACGCCGCTTGTGTTTATTACGTTGTTCCGACAATTAAAGAAAATAGGTGGAATATAAGCTTGCCTTGTGGAGGTGATTTAAGAAGGGCTGCATGTGAAACCAATAATATGATATTTTCTGCACCGATAGAAGTATTGAAAGATTTATATAAAGGCTTGAAAGCTATCAAAGAGGAAAAATTAGGTTTGCCACTGAACCTATCTTTGGCTATAGAATACAATCTACCTGAATCATACGTGGAAATAGGAAAAATTATAGGTATGGATTGGGTCAAATAAAATATCTTTAAGGAGGTATACGTTAAATGATAGTGGATTACTATAAGCTAGATGACTTATTCGAGGAAGAAGACAAAATCTTAAGGGATGCCTTAAGAAAATTCCTTGAGGAAAATGTTAAACCTCAAGTAAAAGAGGCATGGCACAAACAAAAAAAGCTGGATTTTAGAAAGATTGCTAAGCAACTCGGGGAACTGGGTGTATTGGGGGCTTTTATAGAAGAAAAATATGGTTGCCCTGGTGCAACTTATATAACCTTTGGTGTTGCCTGCCAGGAGGTAGAGAGAATTGATAGTTCCTTGAGGAGTTTTTTGGCAGTAAATACTGGGCTGGTAATGTTTCCTATATGGAGGTATGGGACGGAAGAACAAAAGATGAAGTATCTCCCCGCTTTGGCAAAAGGGGATATAGTTGGATGCTATGGCTTGACAGAGCCTGACCACGGTTCAGATCCTTCGAGCATGAAAACGACAGCAAAGAAAGTAAAGGATAAATGGGTTCTAAATGGCTCAAAGATGTGGATTACAGAGGCAGAAGTGGCAGATGTTGCTGTTATTTGGGCTAAAGATGCCGATGATGGTAAGGTTAAGGGATTTGTTGTTGAAAAAGGAACTCCAGGCTTTTACCAAAAAGATTTGGATGAACTTGGATCAATGAGAGCTGGGGGTGTAGGTGAGTTAGCTTTTACAGATTGTGCAATTCCTCTAGAGAATAGATTGCCTAATATAGAGGGACTTAAAGGTCCTTTTTCTTGCTTAAATATGGCAAGGTATGGAATATCTTGGGGAGCAATAGGTGTCTGCATGGACTGTTATGAGACTGCTTTAACCTACTCATTGGATAGAAAACAGTTTGGTGTACCGATTGCTTCTTACCAGTTAGTTCAAGCAAAACTTGCTGATATGATAACTGAAATAACAAAAGCACAGTTGGTCAGTTTTAGACTAGGGCAACTGCTAAACGAAGGTAAAGCTACACCTGCTCAGATATCTCTCGCGAAGAGGAATAACGTTAGGTCTGCAAGATATTGTTCACGCTTGGCAAGAGAAATCTTGGGAGCCAATGGAATCAGTCTCGATTATTCTCCTATAAGGCATATGGCAAATATAGAGTCTGTTTATACTTATGAAGGCACAGACGATATGCATACGTTAATAATTGGTAGAGACATAACAGGCATACAGGCATTCAGGAGGAACTTATGATTGCACCTTTAGAAGGCGTGAGAGTACTAGATCTTTCTAGAGTGTTAGCACTTCCGTACGCTACAATGATCCTATCTGACTTAGGAGCAGAAGTAATAAAAGTAGAAAGGCCTAAAATAGGTGATGAAACAAGGGGGTGGGGGCCCCCTTTTTTGGGTACAGAAAGCGCGTACTTTTTATGCGTAAATAGAAATAAAAAGAGCATAACCATCGATCTAAGTAAAGAAGAAGGTCAAAAGATCATTAAAGACCTGGCAAGAACATCAGATGTCCTGGTTGAAAATTTTAGGGTAGGGCAGCTTGAGAAATACAATTTGGATTATGAAAGCATTAAAAAGGTTAACCCAAATATAATTTATTGTTCTCTAACAGGTTTTGGTCATACAGGACCGAAAAAAGACCTTCCTGGTTACGATTTCATCATACAGGGTGAAAGTGGTTTGATGAGCATAACGGGTGAGGCTGATGGGCAACCAATGAAGGTTGGTGTAGCAATAGTTGATGTTGTTTCTGGTCTTTATGCTGCTATTTCTATTTTGGCTTCTTTGTATAAAAGAAAAATCACTGGTGGTTCAGAGCATATAGATTTAGCTCTTTTTGATTGTGCTGTGTCAGCTTTAGTTAATGTTGCATCTAATTACCTTGTTTCTGGCAAGATACCAAAAAGATACGGTAATGGCCATCCTAATATTGTGCCATATCAAAGTTTCAGATGTAAAGATGGGTATTTCAATCTAGCCGTAGGGAATGATTCCCAATTTGCTAAATTGGTAGAACTACTCGATGATGATAGGCTACGCGTGGAGAAATTTAAGAAAAATGCTGATAGAGTGAAAAACAGAGAAGAGTTGATCGAGATATTGCAGGGTATCTTTATTGAAAAGGAATCGTCTTATTGGGTAGATTTATTTAGAAAGAATAATATACCTGCAGGTTATATCAATACATTGGATAAGGTTTTCGGGGATTCTCAAACCATTGCTAGAGGTATGGTCGAAACACTCTCTCATAAATTCGGAGAATTGAAGCTTGTGTCTAGCCCTATTAAGCTACGTGAGGAAAAGATGAGAAAACATGTATCGCCTCCCTTGCTTGGGGAACACACAGAATATGTTTTAAAAAATATTTTAGGGTACAGCGAAGACAAGATAAAACAACTAAAAGAGAATGAGATAATTTAATAGTAACATCAACTATCTGCATCTTGATTTTTTATTCTTTAAAAAATGGTGCCCCGAGCAGGATTCGAACCTGCGGCACCAGGATTAGGAATCCGCTCTACTCCCTTTTCCCCACCCTTCCTCCCTTTTCCTTGACTTTCTCTGATTGTTGTTGTATAAGGAATTATGGAAAGATTGATGTTTCCCTGTAGTTCCACTGAAATCCATAATTTTCTCGATTTTAGTGGACTAATAGTGGACTAATCTTGACACTCGGATTTGTTGATTAATGGAAAAAGGGGGCCAGAATGCCAAAGTATTTATCTTTGAAGAAATACCCAGGTGTTCAGTACTACGAAAGCTCAACAAGGAAGTTCAATGGCAAACCAGATAGGTGCTTCTACATCAGATACCAAGACTCGTCTGGAAAGAGGATAAGGGAGAAGATAGGATGGGCATCTGAGGGCATAACTGCAGCCTACGCATTCCAGATTAAAAACGAAAGGATGAGGAGTGTAAGATTAGGGGATGAGGTTGTACCCATACAGAAGAAGAAAAAGCAGAGCATTACATTTGATGAGTTCTTCAATCAGAAATACCTACCCTATGCAGAATCAAATAAAAAAAGATCAAGCTATACCAGGGAAAAGCAACTATACAACACATGGATTAAACCAACAATAGGGGATAAAGCCCTAAAAGAGATAACCTCATTTGATATCGAGAAGATTAAGAAAATTATGAAGGATAAAGGCAAAGCCCCAAGGACTATAGAGTATGCTATAGCTGTAATAAGACAGGTTTTTAATAAAGCCTTAGATTGGGGTATATACACAAAATCAAATCCAGCCTCTAAGGTGAAAAAGCCAAAGAAGGACAACAGAAGAATGAGGTTTCTAACAAAGGAAGAGGCGGATTTGCTACTCAAGGAGTTAAAAGAACGCTCACTTCAGGTCTATGAGATGGCATACCTATCCTTACACACTGGTATGAGGTTTGGTGAGATAACAAACCTAACCTGGCAGGATGTGGACTTACAAAACGGCATAATAACAATAAAAGACCCAAAGAACAAAGAAAGCAGGGTAGCATATATTACTGATAACTTAAAAGAACTACTGATTAACAAATACAAAAGAGAGAATCCCAAAGACCCAAGTGAACTGTTGTTCAAGGACTCAAACGGAAACAGAATCACCAAAATATCCCACACCTTCTTTAGGGCTGTGAATAAGCTTGGCCTAAACAATAACATAAAAGACCCAAGGGACAGGGTTGTCTTTCACACCCTACGCCATACTTTTGCAAGCTGGCTTGCCATAAATGGAACTCCCATCTATACAATCAAAGAGCTAATAGGACACAAGACACTTGCCATGACAGAGAGGTACTCACACCTTATACCGGATGCAAAGAGAGAGGCGGTGGAAAGGGTGTTTGGCAAGAGCTAAGGTTTCTGTGCTCTTACTCTTAGCCACTTCCATTTTTCGCCTTTTTTCATTATTCAACATGTAAGCATTGACTATGTATTTACTTTACTTAGGTTTATAATTTAAGTGTGGACATCGTATTTTATGAGCTGAAAAATAAAAAACTTGAAAAAGAAAGAAATGTTACATTCGAAATGGTAATTGAAAAAATGGCAAAAGGTGAAATCTTGCTTGATTTTGAGCAGCCATCTCCTTTTTTTACAACTACTAAATGCAAGAAATGGCTTCGGGCTTAAGAATAGACTTGTAGATTCCATCAATTAGGCGTATATTATGCCTAAAATCTATACGGCAGGGGTATGGCATGAGGGCGGTTTTAGAAACTGCCACGAAACTCAATTTTAAAGACTCTGAAGATGCAGTTATTTATTCTTCTGCTTTACATTCCGGATGCGATATTGTGGTTCCAAGAAACACCAAAGACTTTATTCCTACGGATATACTCATATTTACGCCAGATGAACTCATAAAAAGCTTGAGAATGAAATGATGAAAAATACTCGAAAAATCTCAAATGTTGACATACGATCCTAAATTAACTCTCAGGCGTGAAAAGTTTGCAAAAGATCTTGTAAAAAGGCAAAAGAGGTAATGTAGGTTGAAAAAGCGAGGGTATATGTTAAAGCTACAATAAACTCCCCACCAAAAGGGCTTATAAATTCCCCACCCTTTTGGTAGCATGCCCTCATCTTTTTAAAAGAAGGAGGGTAAATAAAATTGTTGGGGGTTTGTATGTATTATTCGGTTAAAGCACTACTCAGTATTGGGAAGAATGTCTCACAGATTGCAAGAGAACTGAAGATTGACAGGAAGACAGTCAGAAAGATTAAGAAAAAGGTGGAAAGTGGAGAAATTGAAACGCCCACCATCAGAAGAAAAAGCATATTTGATTCTTACAAAGATGAAATCATGGAGTATTTTAAGAATGGACTCTCTTCTGTCTTAATCCATCAGAAGCTAAAGGAAAAGCATGGCCTTGATGTGAGTTATAGCTCTGTAAAACGGTATGTAAAAAAGATAAAGCCAAGTGAGCCTTTTATCCCCCTCTTAAGCCCACCTGGCCAAGAAGCCCAAGTAGATTTTGGTTATGCAGGATACTTCTATGATAGCAGAAAGAGGAAAAAAGTAAAGTACTGGATTTTCTCAATGGTTCTGTCTTATTCAAGATACAGATACTATGAGCTTGTTGAAAGTATGAGTATACCGACATTCATAAACTGCCATATCAATGCATTTGAATACTTTGGTGGTGCACCAAAGGTTGTAAAGATAGACAACTTAAAAAGCGGTGTATTACATGTAAACTTCTATGAACCTGAAATCCAGCATGAATATGCAAGGATGCTTGAATACTACAACTCCTCTGCTGTTGCCTGCAGGGTAAGGAAACCCCAAGAAAAAGGTAAGGTGGAGTCCAGTATAAAGTATGTAAAGAACAACTTTCTAAAAAGCATACGCTTAGAGGGGATAGAGGATATAGATACAGTCAAAGAAAGGCTCCTATTCTGGCAGAACAACATCTGCAATGCAAAGCTCCACGGCACAACAAGAAAGATACCGAAAGATGAATTTATTAGGGGAGAAAAAGAAAAACTCAATAGATTACCGGATAAAAGGTATGAAACCTATGATGTTGCAAAAAGGACTGTGAACGCCTACTCCCATATCTACTACAAGTACAACTACTACTCTGTGCCTGAAAAGTACATATCAGAGAAGCTCAATATAAGGTCAAATGGAAAGATAATGGAGATCTACGATTCATCTTTTAACTTAATAGCTACACATGAGCTTTCTCACTCAGAAGGAGAGTTCATAACAAAGGATGGCCACAAGCCTAAGATAAAGAGAAATCCCACAGATTCAGACTACACCAATATGACGCTTAATATAGGCGAAAACGCATATCTGTTTTACAAAAGATTAAAAAAAGAAAAACCTGCCTCATATCACAGGGTAATGCGAGGCGTAAGGTCACTTTTAAAAGCATACTCCAAAGATACAATGGAGCTTGCATTTAAAAGAGCTGTTGATTTCAACTGCATAAGCTATTCATCTTTGAAAAACATACTAAAGAACAGTCTCTATGGTGAACCTTACGATAAGCCAGACTCACCCATAGCGCAGGGTTTTGCAAATCCTCTAAAGGCCTATGATGAAATTACGGATGTAAAAACAGATGTAAAACCAAGTATGATTGGCAATGAGTAGAATAAGAGAAGATAAGAAAAATGAAAGAGATAGGAGAAATGGTAGAAATGAGAGAAATAGAAAAAAGACTAAAAGAGTTTAAGCTCTCAGGCATTGCAAGAACACTTGATGCAAGAAACAGGTATGCCATTGATAATAATCTGACATACATTGATTTCCTAAAACTTCTCTTGGAAGACGAATACATAAACAGGCAGAGCAACTCATTTAAAAAGAGACTGATAAAATCAAAGCTTGATACAACAAAGACTTTAGATAGCTATGATTTTACATACCAGCCAAGACTGAACAAGAAAGAGATTTTAGATATCGCATCCTGCAGGTTTATAGAGGAGAAGAAAAACATCATATTCATGGGCAATCCCGGTGTCGGCAAGACCCACCTTGCAAATGCAATAGGACTGGAAGCACTAAAGCAGGGCTATAAGGTCTTATTCATCCACACCAACGATTTAATCCTAAAGCTCATATCCGCAAGGGGAGATGGAACATATGCCTCAATACTGAACCAGATTCTATCCTCTGACCTTCTGATAATAGACGAGGTGGGGTTTAAGAAGATTCCATCCAACTATGTGGATGAGTTCTTTGAGGTGATAAGGAGAAGGTATGAGAAGGGGTCAATTATAATCACCACAAATAGGCCATTTGAGGAGTGGGGGAATATATTCTCAGATGCCGTTTTAGCCTCTGCCATAGTTGACAGGCTTGTCCATCACTGCCACATATTTAAGATAACAGGGGAGAGTTATAGGATTAAGCATTTAAAGGAGGCAAAGGATAATCAAGAGAACCTAAATTGACAATCCAAGAGGTGGGGAATTTAAATGACCCAAAGGTGGGGATTTTTGGTTGACTTTAACAGATCATTTTCAGACTTCCTATAGTCTGCAACTGCCCCTATAATCCAACCTTTATGCTTGTATACAACATGCTTTGATATAAACCTTGCGTTTCCACCACTCAACAAGGTCTTTTCATCCACATTAAAACCCGGCCTTACCATAAAAGCTTTTGATTTCTCACTGATTA
>WFRG01000051.1 GCA_015486705.1 Hippea sp.
GATGAATTCGGCTATTTCAAACTCAATGAGAAGCAATCCAATCTGTTATTCCAGATAGTAAACAAGAAGTATGAGACGGGATCTATTATAATAACTACCAATCTGTCATTTATAAGGTGGAAGGAAGTTTTGAACAATGATGAGGGTTTAACTACTGCTATACTGGATAGACTAATTCATCACAGCTACATCATTAACATCAAAGGGGAAAGCTATAGATTAAGGCAAAAGAAAAAGGCGGGGCTTTTGGATTTTAGTCCTTAGAACCAGAGATTTAGCAAATGGGGAAGGGATGGTGCACTTTTGTAGGGCGTAATGGTGTAGTTTTGGAAGGCGCTTGACATTCAGAACTTTGATTTCTACTATATTGCCTTTTTCATCCACACTTTTTGTCTTCAATAGAACCTCTGCTTCCATACTTGGTATTCTATACCATATATCTCAAAAATCAAGCGCTAAAACTTGCTTTTAAGTGAGAGATTTTTCCTCCATAAAAAGTGAGAGAGAGCAAAAAGGGCTCTTTCCAAAAATCTATGGGTAATACAAACTCTGTGAGTATTGAGTAATGCTGAGTTATGCAAAGAGTATTTTGTTAATTATTCTTTGCATTCCTCTCTTTAAGAAGTTAGAATTATCCAAAGTTATTTTGTTGTCGGCTGCATATTTTGTGTTGCATTTATTTATTACCTTTTTATTGGAGAATGAATTCTGTGGCTAATGTTATGCAGGAGTTGTTTGAAAAGGCATTGGGTATTACACCACCCTGGTTTGTAGAAAAGATAGAGTTTAATCAAGATGAGAAAAGATTGGACATCTACATAAATTTCAAAAGAGGTTCTAAATTCAGCTATTTTGATGATAAAAACAACAAAGAGTTCTCTAATTTAAGTGCTTATGATACTACAACAAAGAAATGGAGGCATCTGAACTTCTTTGAACATGAGTGTTATCTTCATGCAAGAATACCAAGGGTGAAACTCCCGGATGGGACTATTAAAACACTAAAAGCTCCATGGGAGGGTGTAAGCAGTGGATTTAGTCTGCTTTTTGAAGCTTTGCTTTTACAGTTGTGCTCATCCATGCCTGCTAATCAGGTATCAAAACTAATCAATGTCCACAATGATAAAATATGGGATATGCTTGATAAATATATAAACAAGGCAAAAGAATATGAAGATTTCTCCAACATCGATTCCATAGGCATAGATGAAACAAGTATAGCCAAAGGGCATGAATACATTACCTTGCTTGTGGATTTAAACAAAAGAAGAACACTGTTTGTAGAAAAAGGCAAGGATGCTTCCACAGTTAAAGAGTTTGTAAAGGACTTTAAAGAACATAAAGCAGAAACAGAGAATATTAGAAATGTCAGTTGCGATATGTCGCCTGCATTCATCAAAGGAGTAAAAGAGTACATACCCAATGTAGGTATTACATTCGATAAGTTTCACATTCTTAAGATTATCAATGAGGCAGTAGATAGTGTAAGAAAACAAGAGGCTAAAGAAAATAAACTGCTAAAAGGAACCAAATATATCTGGCTTAAGAATAAACAGAATCTCACAAGAAAACAGAGAGAGATTTTGAAAGAATTGGCAATATCAAATATGAATCTAAAAACTATAAGGGCGTATAACATAAGACAGTCCTTTCAGGACATCTATAATGCAGAAACAGAAGAAGAGTTTAAAGCTTATCTAAAAAAATGGTATTTCTGGGCAACCCATTCAAGATTAAAACCCATAATAGAATCTGCAAGGACAATTAAAAAACACTGGGGTGGAATTATAAATTGGTTTAAAAGCAGAATTAACAATGGAATACTTGAGGGCTTAAATTCTGTTATTCAGACAGCAAAGGCAAAAGCAAGGGGATATAGAACATTTAAAAACTATAAGATTATAGTTTACCTACTAACCGGCAAACTTGATTTTAGTCTGGTCAATAAGAGCTTGAGGGGAGTTTAGTGCTGTGGGAGTTACCCATAAGAAAGTGGAAGGGGCCAAAAAATTGTGCAATAAAAGTTAAATTTTGGGAGGAAGCATGATAGATAGTCCTATTAAGTTCATGAAAGAGCAAATAATAGATTATCTTTCCCAAATAGAAAATGAAAAGTTCAGGTTTTTTATTTTTATTAAACTGAGCGAAGATAGGGTGTTTTTATTAAATATATACCAATCTAATGAAGGATTTTTGGAACAATTTAAAGGTATTCAACTTAGGATAAGTAGTAAATTCATAGAAATAATCAAAGAAAAAGACGAATACGAATCCAACGGAATCATAGAAACAGATCATCCTTTTCTATACGGAGAGTTTATCAAAGGTTCTACGTTTTATATGAAAAAGATCTTTTCTATGCAAAAGGTTATTGGCTTTATGGTTTTTGTTGTTAAAAAAGACAACATTCCTGAGAGTATAAAAGGCGTATTAGATAGCCTGTTAGATAGAATAAAATCATATTTATTTGATTTGTATGTAGATATTAGAGATGATATAGAAAGAAAGTATTTTGCTATAAATACATTAAACGTAATAAAAAATATACGGCCAAAAACATTTTACCATTCCTTTAGAGTAGCGGATTTAGCTGTTGCTATAGCTGATAAATTAGGTTTAAGTAAAAACTCTGTTAGAAAACTTTGCTATGCAGCATTTATACATGACATTGGAGAGATGTACGTGCCTAACGATATATTTTACAAAAAAGGTGCGCTTACAGAAGAGGAGATAAAAGTAATAAAACAGCATCCGCATTTTTTAAAGGTAATCTTTTCTAAAAATCCTTTAATGGAAGATATCGTCAATATAGCCTATTATCACCATGAAAGGGTAGATGGAAAAGGTTATTTAGGTATAAAAGGAGAAAGTTTACCAATAGAGTCTAAAATCCTCTCTCTTTGCGAAACTATTGATGGTTTATATACAGACAGACCAGATAGAAAAGGTTTGGATATAAAAAAGATAATTTCTATTGTGAAAGAATTAAAAGGTAAAGCGTTTGATAGTGAAGTGGTAGATGCATCTTTAGAGATACTAGAAAAATACTATATATCCAGAAATTTTGAATTCTTAAAAGCTAACCACATTAGTAATATTGGGAAACCCATTGTCGTTATTCTCGAAAAGGAAGGCAATATTAGATTAATTCAAGGAGTAGTGGAGTATATAACTTCCAATATAATAGGCATTGAATTATACCAATCCACGAAGGAGTTAATCGAGGCAGGTAAGCCAGTTAAAGTTCAACTTTTCTTCTTTGATCTCATGTTTAACTTTAAATGTACAGTGATATCTTCTTCTGAAAACTATATCAACGTTTTGATAAAGGATAGCGAAGACTCAGTTTTTGGTAGTTTATATGTTTTCTGGGAGCTCGATGCTATAGCAATTCCTTTGAAATCTGCTTTAGATAAAAACCTAAAACAAAAAGGTATCCAACCTATAAAGCTAAAAACTAAGAGATTTGGTTCTAAGTCCTTAACTGCAAAAACTGAAAACCCTCCTGTTCAACTGAATATCGGCGATACTGTTTTATTGACAATAAAACCGCTAAAGGAAAAGATTACAATACCTGCCATGATTTCGAACGTCATAAAAGAGGATAATATATATACTATCTATTTTGAATACCTGAATTTGCCAGAAAAAACTGATGCTTTAATACACAAAGCGATCTACTATAAACAATCTCAATTGAATAAGCTATAAAC
>WFRG01000052.1 GCA_015486705.1 Hippea sp.
AACAGTTTCAAAACAACGCCGTTTAAATCTTCAGGTTCTTTTAAGCTGTCAAAGTCGAACAACTCGATCTTGTCAATAAATTCAGGCTTTTTTGTGGGTCTATTGTAAACAGGAGCATTTGAGACCATAAGCTTTACATCAATGTCTGCAACAACATCGTCTTTCCAGAGGAGCCTGATTTTTTTTCTGTCTGTAACATAACCAATTACCTCGGCATCCAAATTCCACTTCTTGAACACCGATTTAACCTCATCCTCTTTGCCCTTTTTGGCAACAATCAGCATCCTCTCCTGCGATTCAGAGAGCATAATCTCAATTGGCGTCATGGGCTCCCTTGTTGGCACCCTATCAAGGTAAAGATCCAACCCCACGCCACCTCTGTCTGCCATCTCAAACGAACTTGATGTCAAACCCGCTGCACCCATGTCTTGAATACCCTCGATTATGTCCTTTTCCATTAGCTCGAGACATGCCTCAAGCAACAGTTTCTCTGTAAACGGATCGCCAACCTGAACAGCCGGACGTTCCTCTTCGTAATTTTCATCGAAGGAACTCGAGGCCATTGTTGCACCGCCAATACCGTCCTTGCCCGTCTTTGAGCCCACGTAGAACACGGGATTGCCTATGCCCTTTGCGACGCCCAGAAAGATCTTGCTCCTTTTTCCTATGCCCAAACAGAATGCATTTACAAGGTTGTTCGTGTTGTAGCATTCATCAAAAAACGTCATGCCACCAACTGTAGGCACACCAATACAGTTTCCATAATCACCAACACCCCTGATAACTCCATCTATTAAAAACTTGGTCTTTGGATGATTTAATGATCCAAAAAATAGGCCGTCCAAATTCATGACAGGCCTAGCGCCCATTGTGAAGATGTCCCTTAGAATGCCACCAACGCCTGTAGCTGCGCCCTGATACGGCTCTATGAAGCTTGGATGATTGTGGGATTCCATTTTAAAAACAGCTACAAAACCATCGCCAACATCCACAACACCGGCATTTTCACCGGGGCCTATGACAACACACTCGCCCTTCGTTGGGAGTTTTTTAAGATGAACCTTAGACGATTTGTAGCTGCAATGTTCGCTCCACATGGCATGTGCTATACTTAGCTCTATATCTAAAGGCTCTCTGCCCAATTTTTCCTTCAATAGCTCGTACTCTTCCCTTTTTAATCCAAGTGCGTCCAATTTTTCATCTAAATTCATCTATTCCCCCTTTTTGAAAAGAAGTGTTGTGTAGTCATTTAAGAACACATTCTTTAAAATTTTAAAGCCCTGTTCACTAAATATCCTTTGAACGGTGAAATTTTCTTCAACTATCACACCGGAAAAGAGGGCATATCCGCCTGTTTTTGTAAGCCTCGTTATATCATCCTTCATTGATATGATTATGTCTTCAAAGATATTTGCTATGACAACGTCAAACTGGCTCTTGATAGACTTTGGCGTGTTTGAAACAAAACACTCGATATTTTTAGCATTGTTCAAAGTGGCGTTTTTTATACACTCCTCAATGGCGAATTTCTCTATGTCAAAGCCAACGACCCTGTTTGCACCTAACTTTGATGCCACAATGGACAAAATCCCACTGCCAATGCCTATATCGAGAAAACTTTTGCCCTTCAGATCCAAGGTTTCCATAACCTCAACACAGCTAATTGTTGTCTCATGAACGCCTGTCCCGAAGGATTTGCCTTTTGTTAATGTGATTTTGATTTTGTCCGTTTTGTGCCATGGCGGTGCGACGCAGAAGTTTTTGCCAATATCAATAACCTTGTCTTCGTTTTTAAATCGCCACTCCATTAAAGGTTTTCTCCCTCTTTAGGAACGATGCAAATAATGACGAAATCCTCATCGCCCGTGTTTATGTATTGGTGCTCAACATTTGAAGGCACATAAGCCACGCAATCCTTTTTAACCTCATATTCCTTGCCGTCCATGTACAAAATGCCTTTACCCTCAACAACGTAATTTATGTGCGGCCATGGATGTTTGTGTCTCGGCGTGTTACCTCCCTTTCCAATGGTAAAAAGCCTCATAACGTGTGAATCCCAACCCTCTTTCGGACCGATGAGTATCCTCTTTAGTGTATTTTTAACGCCCTCGCCTTCCATCAGCTTTGCTTCAATACTATCGATGCATCCAACAAACATCTCACCCTCCTTTTGAGTTTTGGAAATATTAACAAAAACGAGAGAATTTTGGTAGAATTAAATCATGGAAACGGTTCTGTGTATACTTGCAGGTGGCAGAAGCAGTAGGTTCAAAGAAGACAAGAGATGGGTTGAGATAAACGGCAATCCCCTTTTGTTGGTTGTGTTAGAGAAACTGAGGCGTTTTTCTGACAATATAGTCATTTCCTCGAAGAGTTCAGATAGCATACCCATAGAAAATGTTACGGTTGTAAAGGATAGTGAAAATTTCGGTGGACCGTTGTGTGGGATTTTTGAGGTTGTAAAACAAGTTCGAGGCGATAGGTTCATTTTCTTTGCCGCCGATATGCCGTTTGTTACAGACGAAATGGTAAAAATGTTGATTTGTAATAGAAAGAAGAAAATCACGGTGTTTCGATGCAAAGGCAAGATATACCCACTACCTTTAGCAATAAATAAGAGTGTTTTAGATTTACAGAGCAGTTGTATAAATAAAAGTATAATGTCAATCCTGGATAATAAGGATTTGGAAATAATTGATTGGGACTCCCAAGATTGCAATGAGTTTTTTAACATAAACACTCAGGAAGATCTATTAAAAGCCAAAGAGTACCTTTTGAAGCCAAACAAAAACACCAAACCATAGAAAATCAGGGCTATAAGATAACCAAACCTAACAAAGCTCAGGGCTACAGATACCAAAAGCAAAAGTGACAGAGCGATAATTGTTATTTTATCGATGAACTCATAAGCAGGAATTTTATTAAACCGTTTATTGAAAAAGTTGTACAAAACTACAAAATTCACAAAACCGGAAATGCTCATAGATGCTGCAAGGCCCACAAATCCGAATTTAAAACCCAAAACAAAGGATAGAACTATTGCAACAGAGGATGCCCAAATCGATGCTTTAAGGGGCGTCTTTGCGTCTTTTTGTGAATAGAATGCGTTTGAGATTATCTTTGACAGTGAAAAAAAGGCAAAGCTTGCTATCATGATTTTCAACGCCAAAGAGACGTTTAAGGCGTCAGTAAGACTGAACCTACCATGCATGAAGATCAGTTTTACTACATCAAAGGAAAAAAAGAGGAAATACAGTGTAACAAGGGAAGAGTAAAACACGACAAAATGGGAGAGCATTTGTGTTGAATTTGAAAGCTCTGAATCATTCATGCGTGAAAGATCTGGCAGTGTGCCTTGTGTTAATGCAATAGAAAAGACGGCAAACGGCAACTGAAATAGCCTATTTGCATAGAAGATAAAGGAAAAGCTTCCGCTTGTCAAAAAGCTTGCAACGAAGCTATCGGCCATTGAGGAGATCTGCATCACGGAACTTCCAAGAGCAGCTATGCCCATGAGCTTGAAGACCTCAACGGTTGAACTCTTCATTTTAAATGTGATATTCAAGGGCAATCTCAAGCGTGTAAAATCAAATGTAACGGCCAAAAGTTGGAGCACACCGCCTATGATCACACCCAGACACAGGGCATAGACAGGATTTGGGAATGCTTTAAAGAAAAGAAAAATCGAGGCTATGATGCTTATGTTGAGTAGGGATGGTGCAAAAGCTGGAATAGCAAAGCACTTAAAACTGTTCAAAATGCCGGTTAGAAGCACTGTTAGGCCGATGAAAAAGATGTAAGGGAAGACCATTTTAACCAATCTGTCCATTAAGTCATTGTGCATGTAGCCTAAAGCGAAGAGTGCGATGAGTGCTTTTGAAAATACAATGCCCAACACGGTAACCATCAAAAGGAGCAAAGAAAACCATAAAATTACATTCCAAACGGCTTTGGGCTTTTCTTCTTCGTCCAATTTGGAAATTACGGGCACTATTGATGAATTTACAGCGCCTTCACCCAAAAAGCGCCTCAAAGAATTGGGGATTCTGAAGGCTATGAAGAACATATCTGTATAGATGGATGCGCCAAAGTAGACGGCTATGAAAAGGTCTCTTAAATATCCTAAGATCCTGCTTAAAAGTGTGAAAAGAGCTATGGTTTTTGCATTTTTAAACATCTTTCTCTACAAGGACAACAAATTCACCTTTGATGGAAGGGTAGCTTGAGAGCTTTTCCAACACCTCACTAACGCGACCAAACAAAAACTCTTCGTGTATCTTTGTTAGCTCACGTGCAACCACAACGTTTCTTTCACCAAGTGCATCCTTGATCGCTTCTAATGTTTTCAAGATCCTGTTTGGCGACTCGTAAAGAACAATCGTGCCTCCAACATCCGATTCTTTTAAGGTTTTTCTCTTTTTGTTCGGTCCTTTGGGTAAAAAACCCAAGAATATGAACTTATCCGTCGGTAAACCGGATGCAGAAAGAGCGGCAATTAAGGCCGAAGGACCAGGGATTGGCACAACGTTCAGCCCATTTTCCCTGCATGCCCTAACAATCCTGTATCCGGGGTCTGATATTGTCGGCGTTCCGGCGTCTGTTATGAGTGCTATGGACATGCCATTTTTTATGTCATCTATCGCTTTTTCAATGATCATTTTTACGTTGTAATCGTCGTTGTACTTAACAAGTCTTGTACTGATTGAGTACTTTTCAAACAGTCTCTTTGAATGATGGGGTGATTCTGCCAATACGTAATCAACACTTTTTAAAGTTTGAACGACCCTGAATGTGATGTCTTCCATATTCCCGATGGGTGTTGCCACGACGTACAAAGCACCGCTCATAGGTTTTTAAAGTACTCCCTAATCTCCCTTATGTTCTCGCAGGGGTTTTCCTCGGGGCATCTACCCCTGACACACGAAGGCCCGGCGTTTTCAAATATGATGGGCGCTTTCCTTTTCACAAGTCTCAACATCTCAACGGCACAATTCCTGATCTCCCATTGAGCCCTGACGCAGCACCTTAGTGAAAAGAAGTGTAACAGTTCGCGGGCGTTCATCGTAACGACAATATTTGAACTCACCGCTTGGGGTATTACAAACCGCGCATCCTCTTTTTTGACGCCCATCTCTATCAGTTTGTTGTAAAGCTCAATGGATGCATCAAAGTGCTCCTCCATAAGCCTCCTTACCTCTTCGCTTAAGCCTTCCGGTATTACAAAGCTATCCCTTTTCACCTTCGTGTATCTGTGGCTCTGCTGCGAATAGCTTGCTATCCTGTGCCTGACCAATTGATGCGTCGCTACCCTGCTCATACTTTCAATGAGAAATGTAAAGTTCACATGCTCTAAAACCGAGTGATGACCGGACTTAATCACCCGCTTCAGTATCTTCTTAACACCCTCGTCATCCAATTTCAGTTTTTCGATGTCGGATGAATAGCAGACCCTCGCCGCAAATGCCGCCGTGTAATCGGGATTGGGTGTATATTCAATTAAACTCACTTTCATACTGTTCTCTCCATGCTTTGACGTTGTTTATGGCTATTTGAGCCTGCAACAACCTTTTCGCCTTCTTACTCTTCACTTTGCCCACATCAACGAAACCAAAGTTCTCGCTGATGGGCTGAAACTCACCATCTTTTGTGGTTATGTAGTGTATAAGACCGCCGAACATCGTATTCTTCGGCGGCTCCATCATCCTTCCCTTCTTGAGAAGCAGGGCAATGTTCATGCCGACGTATATGCCAACTACGGCGCTTGCCATATAACCCTCAACACCCGTTATTTGCCCAGCAAAGAACACATTCGGTTTATCTTTTGCCTGCAGAAATACGTTCAACAGCCTTGGTGAATCAATAAACGTATTCCTATGCAGGCTGCCCAATTTGGCAAATTCTGCATCCTTTAGCGCAGGTATCAGCCTAAAAACCCTCTTTTGCTCCTTATATGTCAACTTCGTTTGAAACCCCACAAGACCAAGCAGTGTCCCTTCTCTATTTTCCTTTCTCAGTTGAACAACGGCGAATGGCGTTTTTCCTTTAAATTTTAATCCTACGGGTTTAAGAGGCCCAAAAAGCAGTGTTTGCCTGCCCCTTTCTGCCAGCTCCTCAATAGGCAAACATGCCTCATAGTAGTTCTTCTCAAACTCCCTAAACTCAACCTTTTCGGCCCTTATGAGCTCATCGTAGAACCTGTTGTACTCCTCTTCCGTTAGCACACAGTTAAAGTAGTCTTTGTTATCTGAATACCTCGAGCCCCAAAAGCCCTTTGAATAGTCCACACTATCTGCGTATACAATTGGTGCTATGGCATCAAAGAAGTGCAAAAGGTCACCTTTTATAACGTTTTTTCTCAAGAAATCTATAAGCTCACCGTCACACAAAGGTCCACAAGCAACGACCCATATATTCTCACCATCCAGTCTCGTTATGCGCTCCCTAATTAGATTAATATTCGGATGTTTTTCAACCCACTTTGTTGCAATATTTGAAAACCTCTTCCTGTCAACGGCCAATGCATTGCCAGCTTCGACCTTGGTAAGCGATGCGATTTTAAGCAGAACAGAACCCAAGATCTTCATCTCCTCTTTCAAAACGCCACTTGCCGTTGTTAGTTTTGTGCTGCCCAAGGAATTGCTGCACACAATCTCGGCAACTTCCTCGGATTTGTGTACCTCACTGAATTTTTTAGGCTTCATTTCAAAGAGATTTACTTTAATACCCCTATTAGCCAAAGCAAATGCCGCCTCTATGCCTGCCAAACCCGCACCAATTATGTTTATTTTCATAGGTATTTACTTGTTTTGTGAGGAGTTATCGTTAAATATTATAACAGTTTCATCTTTGGAGACAATTAGGTATCTATCTGCCATTTCATGTTTTATGTAGTATGGGTCATTTTTTGCCATCTTTATTTGCCTTTTAATATTTCTGATGTTTTTTTTCACGTTTGATATTTTTTTATCCAGAAGGGAACTCTCATTTTGGAGTTCCCTTAACTGAAGTTGTTTTGAGTATATACCTTTAGCTATCAACCCTATAACGATAGTAAATAATATTAAAATTACTATGTTTAAAAGTTTACCACGTTGGGTATTCGCCATAGGGGTATAACTCGTCTT
>WFRG01000053.1 GCA_015486705.1 Hippea sp.
ATATGGCAGACTTTGTTTATATCAGACAAAAGGAACCAAAGGGTTTGGGGCATGCCGTTTTGAGGGCAAAAGATGTTGTGGGTAATGAGCCTTTTGCCGTCATTTTGGCAGATGATGTAATACAAAACGGAAAAAGCGGAACAAAGCAGCTTGCAGAAATATACGAGAGGTACAACTGTTCTGTAATTGGCTTGGAAGAGGTAAATCCCGATGACGTGTCGAGTTACGGCATCGTTTCAGGTGTTGAGATAGAAAGTGGCGTGTTTAAACTCGATAAGTTTGTCGAGAAACCAAAAAAAGAGGAAGCGCCGAGCAATCTGGCAATAATTGGAAGGTATATCTTTACGCCGTCCATATTTGAGGAGTTAGAAAAGACAAAGCCTGGGGCAAAAGGGGAGATTCAGCTCACAGATGCAATAGAAACCCTAGCCAAAAGAGAAGTGATATATGGAAAAATTATGGAAGGAAAAAGATTCGATTGCGGTAATAAACTAGGATTCTTGCAAGCAACGGTTGAATTTGCCTTAAAAGATGAAAATTTAAAAGATAAATTTGAAAATTACTTAAAAGAGGTGGTGAAATGTTAGACATAAACATCTTGAGGAAATCCCCAGAAATCCTGAAAGAGAATTTTAGAAAGAGGTTTTCCGATATTGACGTTGATGAATTAATCAAATTGGATAAAAACGTGAGAAAGCTCAAAATGAGCTTGGATGAACTGCTTGCTGAGAAGAACAAACTGTCAAAGGAGATAGGCAAAAGAAAAGCAAAAAAGGAAAGCGCGGATGACCTAATCGAGCGCGTAAACGAGATAAACTCACAGATCGACACGTTGCAAGAAAACCATAAAAAGGCCTACGACACATTCATGGAAAAATGGCTTTTAGTGCCGAACCTGTTAGATAATGATGTTCCATTTGGTGAAGACGAAAGCGCAAACGTTGAGATAAGGAGATGGGGAGAACCAAAAGAATTCAGTTTTAAGCCATTGGAACACTACGAGATAGCTCAGAAGTTAGACATTTTAGACTTTGAACGTGCAGCAAAGCTCTCAGGCTCGCGCTTTGTTATCTACAAAGGTGATGGGGCAAGGCTTGAGCGCGCTTTGATTAACTTCATGCTTGATCTACATACAAAAAAACACGGATACAAAGAGATATTTCCGCCATACATCGTAAATTACGAGATAATGGAAGGCACAGGCCAGTTTCCCAAGTTCATTGACGAGGCATACGAAACGGACGGCCAATACCTAATACCAACAGCCGAAGTTCCACTTGTCAATATGCACAGGGAAGAGATGCTGGACGAAAGTGATTTGCCTTTAAAATACGTTGCATATACAGCCTGCTTTAGGAAGGAAGCTGGAAGCTACGGAAAGGATGTGAAGGGCATCATAAGGCAACACCAGTTCAACAAGGTGGAGCTTGTGCAATTCACAAAGCCTGAGGATTCAAACAGGGCTTTGGAGGAGCTAACACATGATGCTGAAGAGGTATTACAACTGTTGGGTTTGCCATACAGGGTCGTTATACTATCAAGCGGTGATATAGGTTTTTCTGCGGCAAAGACCTATGATATTGAGGTCTGGCTGCCGGGACAGAACAGGTATAGGGAAATATCCTCATGCTCAAATACAAGGGACTTTCAGGCGCGCAGGGCGTCCATTAAATTCAAAGGAAAAGACAAAAAGAAACAGTTTGTCCACACGCTCAACGGATCGGGCGTTGCCGTAGGCAGATGCCTTGTTGCCATACTTGAAAACTACCAACAAGAGGATGGGTCGGTTAAGATTCCAGAAGCACTGATACCCTATTTTGGCAAGGAGAAAATTGGATAAATGGGCTTTGTTGAGGACGATAGGTTTAATGAATTTGGCGCACGGTGTGTGTTCTTCGATAGATTTGGCGGCGTGAGTAGTTATCCCTTTGACAGTCTAAACGTCAGCACATCTGTGGGGGATACCAAAGAAAATGTTGAAAAGAATCTCGAGATTATAAAATCAGAACTCAATGCCAAGCATATTGCCACTTTAAATCAAATCCACTCAAACAAGATCGTAAAACTCTCAAAAGGCAAAAAGTTCGAGTCGGATGGATTTTACACAGAAGAACCTTTGGTCTTTTTGGGTATAAAATTTGCAGACTGCCTCCCCATAGCCCTTATGGACGTTAAAAAAAGGATAATCATGGCCATACACGCAGGATGGCGTGGAAGCTATTTAGGGATTCCGAAAGAGGCTGTAAAAACATTCGTAAATCTCGGTTCAAACCCAGAAAATATAATCGTCACAATCGGACCTCATATCTGCAAGAAATGTTACGAGGTTAAGGAAGACGTGGCAAGCAAGTTCTCAGAGCACTTCTTGACAATCAAAAGGGGCAAGATATACCTTGATCTTTCTGGTGTCAATATTGAACAACTCGTAGAATCAGGCTTAAAAAGGGAAAACATCATCGATCTTAATATCTGCACATTCGAAAACAAAAACTTTTTTTCCTATCGTAGAGATAAGATTTGTGGTAGAAACATAGGCGGCATAATGTTGATTGACACGAGCCAAAAATAGTTATATAAATCGCTTGTCGGGTTAAGGAAGTCCGGTGAAAATCCGGCACTGCCCCCGCAACTGTGAGGCTGACGAAACCCTATTTAGCCCTTTTAAAGGGCAGCCACTGTCGGGATAGGCTCTTCTTTAAAGTAAGGGTCGCTCGATGGGAAGGCAAGGGGAGTAGGATGAAGCCAAGTCAGGAGACTTACCCGATAATAAAATGAACGGGAGGTTCGCCATGATTCAAACACCCACCAAAACATAGGAGAAATCCCCTGAAAAAAACATAAGTTACAAAACCAAAACTTAAAGGGGGATTGTTGTGTTTTCAAAAATTGTTAAAAGGGATGGGCGAGTTGTTGATTTTAACCCGGAAAAGATAACTATAGCGATCGCAAAGGCGGGCAAAGCCACAGGCGAATTTAACTACGAAACAGCGAATAGGCTCACGATCCGGGTTTTAGATTTAGCGTATCGCCTAATCGGTCCAAGAAATCCGACGGTTGAAGAAATCCAAGACATTGTTGAAGAGATTCTTCTCAACTCGGCATTTAAAAAGACGGCCAAAGCCTACATACTCTACAGAGAACAGCATGCACAGATAAGAGAGCTAAAAAACAAAGCCGATGTCGAGTTGGTCGATAAGTACTTAAACAAGTTAGACTGGGAAGTCAAAGAAAACTCAAACATGAGCTACTCTCTTCAGGGCTTAAACAACTACGTCTCAGCAGCAATCACAAAAACCTATTGGCTAAACAAAATCTACCCTAAGGAAATAAGAGAGGCCCATTTGAATGGCGATTTCCACATTCACGATTTAAATTCGTTAAGCGTTTACTGTGTAGGATGGGATCTTCAGGATCTTCTTCTTAAAGGTTTTAGAGGAGCAAGGGGTAAGGTAGCAAGTAAACCTGCAAAACACTTTAGGAGCGCACTGGGTCAGATCGTTAACTTCTTTTATACACTTCAAGGTGAATCGGCAGGCGCACAGGCATTTTCCAACTTCGACACGTATTTAGCGCCATTTGTGGCATTTGACAGGCTTTCATACAAAGATGTCAAACAGGCCCTTCAAGAGTTTATTTTTAACGTTAACGTCCCCACGCGCGTGGGTTTTCAGACACCTTTTACAAACTTAACACTCGATTTGAAAGTACCGGAGTTTATGAAAAATCAGGGCGTAATAATCGGAGGAAAGCTTACCAACCACACTTACGGCGAATTCCAAAAAGAAATGGACATGATAAATAGAGCCTTTATGGAAGTCATGAGTGAGGGCGACGCAGATGGCAGGGTTTTTACATTCCCCATTCCCACTTACAACATAACAAAAGACTTCGATTGGGATAATCCAAATTTGGAGCCGCTGTGGGAGGCAACGGCAAAATATGGCATACCGTACTTTGCAAACTTCATAAACTCAGACATGAAGCCAGAAGACGCGCGTTCAATGTGCTGCAGGCTGAGACTTGATACGAGGGAGTTAAAGAAAAAGGGCGGTGGTTTGTTCGGCGCAAATCCCTTAACAGGATCCATCGGCGTCGTAACGATAAACATGCCACGAATAGCCTACCTTGCATCGGGCAGTAAGAATCCGGAAGAGGAATTCCTCTTTAGGCTCGAATCACTGATGGAGATTGCCAAAGAGAGTTTGGAAATAAAGCGAAAAGTACTGGAAAAGTTTACCGATGCGGGATTGTATCCTTATTCGAGGTTCTACCTCTCTTCAATCAAGGAACGCTTTGGCGAATATTGGAAAAACCACTTCTCAACAATAGGTCTTATTGGTATGAACGAGGCATGCTTGAATTTGTTGGGAGAGCCAATTACAACAGAAACAGGGCAAGAATTCTCAAAAAAGGTACTAAAATTCATGAGAAACAAACTCTTGGAATTTCAAGAGGAAACGGGCAATAACTATAATCTTGAAGCTACACCCGCGGAAGGCACAAGCTATAGGCTTGCTCTGCTTGATAAGGAAAGGTATCCGGGCATTATAACAGCAGGAAAAAACAAGCCCTATTACACAAATTCGACGCAGCTACCTGTAAATTATACAGACGACATATTCGAAGCGCTGGACTTACAGGATGAATTACAGTCAAGTTATACTGGCGGAACGGTTTTGCATATCTTTGTTGGAGAAAGAATAACAAACACAAAGAGCATAAAGCTTTTAGTTAAAACGGTTTTCGAAAACTACAAACTCCCATACCTAACAATCACGCCAACGTTCTCAATATGTCCAATACATGGATACATACCCGGAGAGCACAAAGAGTGTCCAATATGCAAAGAGGAGAAGTTAGAAGAAATCGAAAGTGAAATTCAAAGGTTGAAACGGCAGTTGGATATGGAGAATGGGCAAATGGGGAAATTGGTGAATTGGTAGATGAGTAGATGGGTGGATGGGTAAATGGGTAGATGGGTAGATGGGGAGTAATGGTTCACTAACACTAACACTAAATTCGGAGGGAAAAATGACAAGAGATGAAATTTTAAAAAGGATTGAAGAGTTGGAAAAGGCAAAGAAAGAGGTTAAGGGCACGCCTTGCGAGGTGTATTCACGTGTTGTGGGTTATTTAAGGCCCGTTCAACAGTGGAATGACGGCAAACAAGAGGAATTTGAAGAAAGAAAGACATTTAAGGTGTCATGATTTTTGGCGGATTACAGAGATTTTCTTTGATAGACTATCCAGGCGAGCTTACCGCTATAGTCTTTACTATTGGTTGCAACTTTAGATGCCCGTATTGCCACAATCCAGAGCTTGTCAATGGAACAGCTGAAAGAATTGTAGAGAGTGATGTTTTAGATTTCTTAAATAGAAGAGAAGGCAAACTGACGGCTGTATCCATAACGGGTGGCGAACCCACTATACACGGCAAAAAACTGTTAAGTTTTATAGAAGCGGTAAAAAATTTGGGTTATAAGGTAAAAATCGATACAAACGGCACAAACCCTGAGCTTTTGGAAACCTTAATAGATAAGAAACTCATAGATTATGTTGCAATGGACGTAAAAGCCCCATTGGACAGATACAGCGAGATTGTAAAAGCCAATGTGGACATATCTTTAATCGAAAAAAGCATTGATTTAATTTTGGATGGCAAAGTGTCTTATGAGTTTAGAACCACTGTTTTAAAGGGCATGTTAGATAAAAACGACATCGAAAAGATCCTAAAAACCATAAAAGGTGCACAACTGTACTGTATTCAGAATTTTATACCAACAAAAACACTCGATCCATCGTTTTTGGATAAAAGAGGTCTAAGTAAAAGAGAGTTAGATGATCTGAAAATGTTAAGCAAAAAATATGTAAAAATTTACCATATAAGGTAAGGAGGAAAAGCTATGAAGTTTAAGAGATTGTTGGCTTTAAGCTGCGCTGCTCTATTTATAGGCTCTTATGCGCACGCACAAAACAACACGATTGTCGTTACAGCAACAAGAACACAGACGGAGATCTTGAAAACACCCTCTCCTGTAAATGTGGTTACACAGAAGCAGATGCAAAAACAGGGGACAATATTTGTTAAAGACGCGCTAAAGTACGTTCCGGGCGTTTCCGTGATTTCAAATGGTGCGTTTGGTGGTAAAACAAGTGTTTATATGATGGGACTGTCAAACGAATACATAAAAACACTAATAGATGGTGTTGACGTTTCAGACATTTCACAACCACAACCTTACTATGATTTTACAAATTTATTGCCAAACGGGATAAATAGAATTGAAATTGTTCAGGGTGCGCAAAGTGGCCTGTACGGCGCAAACGCCGTCGGTGGTGTGATAAACATAATCACAAAAAAGGGCAAAGGCAAACCCTACGTAAAGTACACGCAGGAAGCTGGCTCTTACAGCACATACAAAGAGTCTGCTGAAACAGGCGGCAAAATTAACAACGTCAGCTTCTACTTTAATGCATTGAGACTTGACACAAGAGGCATATCAAAGATGGATAAATACAACCCTAATAACAACTCATACTCAAGGGGCGATGAGGATGATTCGTATCATCAAACAGCACTAAACACGCGCTTAGAGTACGATTTCGACAATTCTATGAACATTGGAACCGTGTTGATGTGGAGTAAAACGAGGGATTATTTGGATAATGGGTGGTATATAACACCATCTTACGAATATCTGCCTGATGATGACGCTTCATCTAATAATACACCTTCAGCAAAAAGCCTGAGGCTAATAGA
>WFRG01000054.1 GCA_015486705.1 Hippea sp.
TGCACCTAATAGTATCACATTCCAAAGCAAAAACAGCCACAAAAGAACAGAGGGAACGATAGCAACGGCTCCGTAGATCTTGTTATATGAAAACAGAGAAAAGTATATCCCCATGCCAAACTTTAGAAGAAACACATTCACAGTTGTGATTAACGCGCTAAGAACCACATTTTTAAAACCCACTTCCTTTGGCTTTGAGATATAAAACAGCGAAGAAAGCATTATAAACCAAATTATAAAGGGCAATATCTTAACATAGATGCGATCGGCTATGTGTGGTGCAAAGTAAGGAATAACAACCTTTAGAGCCAACGCTATAGAGATAATCGTGGCAACGGCAACGAGGTTTAAAAGAAAGAAAAAAGCCCCTTTTAAAATATTGAATTTTTTCGAAGACGAAAGTATCTCATTAATAGCCTTCATAAAGCCCAAAATCAAGCTTATCATGGAGAGAGAGAATATGATTGAGTTTAAAAGCTCCATGCCAGAGAGATTTTTCAAAAAAACATCAAAGTAATGGGAAATCTGGCCCGAATAGGCGGGAATTATTTTTACGAGCATGGACTTAATATACGGAACCTTTTCCTTAACAAAGGGAACTTTTGATAAAACAAAGATAACGGTGTACAAAAAAGGAACAATATTCAAGACCGTCAAATATGTTAAAAATGCACTCCACAGAAAAACGTTTTTCTCTTTGTATATCTTGAAGGTCTCTTTAACCCGAATAAACGACATCAAGCAATTTTTTAAATCTTTTTAGGCTTTCATCCTTACCCAAAACCATGAGCATCTCATAAATTCCTGGACCAATGGTTCTACCGGTTAAAGCAATCCTAACCGGTTGGGCGAGTTTAACCATTTTTAGATCAAACTTCTCCATCGTTTCTTCAAAAGCGCTCTTTAAATCATCCTCTTTGGAAAAGTCTGCTTCTTCAAGCTTTTTATAAAGGTATTCAAGTGGCTCCTTTACGTTTTCTTTTAGATACTTCTTTATCCCCTTTTCTTCGTACTCTTGGGGCTCAACACAGTAAAACCTAATCTCATCTGCAAGCTCAACCAACGTTTGGGCCTTCGTCTGCCTTGTTTTTATCGCTTCAATTAAGTAATCATCTGAAAACTCAAAGCACTTTTTATCAAGAAAATCCTTCAAGTAAACAAGTATATCTTCAGGCTCCATCATCTTCATATGCTCTGCATTCACCCAGATGAGTTTTTCGGGATTGAACACGGCCGCAGACTTGTTGAGTCTATCCAAAGAGAAATATTTAATCATCTCGTCCCATGTAAAAATCTCCTTATCACCATATGAAAAGCCCAACCTTAAAAGGTAGTTGACCAAAGCTATTGGCAGTATCCCCATGTCCCTATACTCTAAAACACTTTTAGCGCCGTGTCTCTTTGAGAGCCTCGTTTTATCCTCACCCAAAATCATCGGCACGTGGGCATATTCAGGTGGTTCCTTGTCCAATAATCTATACAAGACAATCTGCTTTGCAGTGTTAGTCAGGTGATCATCACCTCTAATCACATGCGTAACGCCACACTCAATATCATCCACAACGTTTGTAAAGTTGTACATAAACGACCCATCGGATCGCCTTATAATGAAATCGTCGAACTCCTTATAAAAAAAATGCAAATCACCATGAACGTGATCGTGAAAATCTATATCTTCCTCTATCAACTTTATCCTGACAACGTGCGGCTTATCAATAGGGTATTCCTTTAAATTCCTGCAGTGACCGTCGTAATGGGGATTTTCTCCCCTTGCCAACTGCTCTTTTTTTAACTGCTCAAGCCTCTCTTTAGAACAGTAGCACCTGTAAGCCTTGCCCTCTTCAATCAATTTGTTCATATATTTTTCATAGATTTCATTTCTCTTGCTTTGAAAACATATATTATCCCACTCAAGCCTGCACCACTTCAAACCTTCCAAGATCGCCTGCGTATATTCATCCTTCGATCTTTCCCTGTCCGTATCCTCGATCCTTAAAATAAACTCACCGTTATTTGCTTTTGCAAAGAGGTAGTTGAATATGGCTGTCCTCAATCCCCCAATATGCAAATGACCCGTCGGTGAAGGTGCAAACCTCGTCCTAACCATCACTTTTTCTCCTTTTTATTCGTATGTGGCTTCTTTTCCTTCTTATTCGGATAGATCGTAACCTCTACCCGTTTAGTGCTATTATCAGCCTGGGACACCACATAATCCTTGTCAAGGTAATAGACAATTCTATCCGCCTCAATGTTGTTCTTACCTGACACCACTTTAGCATTGCCAATCAGGGTTACCATTGATTTGTTAGCCTCATAGACAGCCTTATCGCCCGTTGCCCTTTTATCCTCTTTTGTTATTATCACATGGCCCGTGCAAATAATCTTATTAACCTGTCCAGTTTTTAAATTTTTTATAACATTCATTTTGTCCGCTTTTAGTGTAACATCACCCTTCTTTGCAACAACATCGCCTTCAAAAATATAAATTCCCTTTTTATCAAATGCAGTTAATTTATTAGCCTTTATATGAACAGGTATCTTCTTTTTCCCAACATACTGTTTCGGATTCACGGCATAGGAGTTTATGCTCAAAAAAATAGCAAACAGGACCACAAATAAAAATCTAATCATCAAACGCCTCCAACTCGGCCTTTATCTTTTCTAAAGCCTTTCTTCTATGGGAAAACTTGTTCTTTAAAGAAGGTTTTATCTCAGCAAAGGTAAGCTCAAAACCATCAGGGATAAAAACAGGATCATAGCCAAACCCGTTATTGCCCCTCGGTGCATCTATAATTCTACCGTAAACATATCCTTCCTTTTGTATAACCCTTTCGCCCACAATCAAGACCATACAGCAAACAAAACGTGCTGATCCGTCCTTTTTGCCCTTTAGCCTATTCAACAATTTTTCAACATTTGCCCGATCTGTACCCTCAGCAGAGTAGCGCGAAGAGTAAATCCCAGGTTCACCATTCAAACTAAACACCTCTAACCCCGAATCATCAGCCAAAACGGGATAATCTACGTATTTCTTTAGCGCCCTTGCCTTTATCAGTGCATTTTCACAAAAACTATTGCCCGTCTCATTAGGGTTAAAATCTTTAACAAACTCCTTAGCGGGCAAAATTTCAAAGCCGATTAAGATTTCCCTAATTTCTCTAAGTTTATGCTCGTTATTAGTCGCAACAACAATTACTCTATTTTCCA
>WFRG01000055.1 GCA_015486705.1 Hippea sp.
ATCCATGACAATACAAAAGGCTCGTTTAGTAAGGAATTTATGCATTTACTCGAGGAAGTTCAAATTGATATTTCTTTTGCTTTAAGCAAAATAGAGAAAAATAGAATATTAATCGAACGTGAAAATCAGTTGGAAATCCAATCGAGAATGTATAATACTCTTCATCATCTAAATAGGGTTGCCATGGAGTCCAAAAATGAAAACGAGTTCTCTAATAAACTTCCAAAGATTTTTACCGAATACATGGAGGCAGATGCTGCTTTCATTGGCCAAATTAGAAAAAATTCTTTTACTATTCCTTATAAATCTGTAAAAGATGGTTCAATAGAGGAATTTTTAAATGTTGTAGAAGAATTTTTAAACAAACTACCACAAGTATTGGATGGGGATAAAATACCGTTTATAAAGGCATATAAACGCAAAAAAATTTATATAGTTAACGATCTATTAAAAAATGGCTCCCCCACTTTTAAGCCTTATCACAAGCTTTACAACATAAATTCCTGCTGTGCTCTGCCTGTGATAAAGAAAAATAAAGTTATCTATAGCTTGGTTTTACTTTCGAAGCATAAAAATCTATTTAATAGTTTATCGATTTACCGACTGTTAGATGCCGTCTCCAAAGAAATTGAATTCATTTTAAACAAATTTGAGCAGGAAGAATTTATGCAAATGGTGCTGTCCGCCGTAAACTCCGGTTTTGATTTCGTGGTTATAACAGATGAAAACTTCAGAATTGTTTATGTGAACGACAATACGGTGAGGTATTCCGGTTATACCAAAGATGAACTTATAGGGCAACACCACTCTATTTTATCATCAAAGAAACACACAAAAGAGTTTGCAAAAAACTTCTATAATACGCTTCTATCCGGCAGGGCTTATACTGGCGTTATAACGTACAAAGCAAAAGATTCAAGGTTAGTAAAAGCGCTTATGAACATAACGCCATACAAATCAAAAGACAAAAAAACTTACTATATAGCAACAGGAAGGGACATATCTGGAAGTGTAGAAATCCAAAAGACTATAGAGGAAAGTTTGAGCAAAGATTTTCTCACAGGCTTAGAGACCCGAGCAGCTTTCATTGCCGATTTGGAAAAGTTCATAAAAAGAGGAGAATACGAAAATCTGCTTGGTGCCATTGTTGTTTTGAACCCCGTCCGATTTTCAGCTATAAATCATGCTTACGGTTTTGAAACAGGGAATAAATTACTTACTCAGATAGCAAAAAGGCTCACAGCATATTTTAGGGAGTACGATGTCATAGCAAAACTTGAATCAGATAAATTCGGCATTATCATGAAGGATTTAAAAAGAGAAGAGGATATATATATCATACTTTATAAGCTAATCGACCATCTCTCAAAACCCTATACCGTGGGCGACAAAATAATTTCACCTTCGTTTAATGCGGGCATAAGTATATACCCCAAAGATGCAAGAGATCCCAAAACATTGATGGATAAGGCTGAAATCGCCTTGTTGGATGCTAAGCAAAAGGAAGAAAACCTTGGTTTTTACAAAGAAGACCTAAAAGAAAAAGCCCAAAAGAGAATGAATCTGAGAAATGCAATGATAAAGGCCCTAAATAACAACGAATTTATTTTACATTACCAACCATACTTTAACGCAAAAACACACAAGATAGAAGGGGCAGAAGCCCTATTGAGATGGAAAAAAGACGGAAAAATCATTCCACCCATGGAATTCATACCGTATTTAGAGGAAACTGGAATGATAAGCACGGTTGAAGACTGGATTGTTAAAGAGGTTTCAAGCAAGCAAAAGCGATGGGAAGAAAAAGGAATTAAACCCGTACCCATTTCAATCAACATATCTCCTACAAGCTTTTCAAGAAAAAATTTTATAGAAAACTTTTTATCGAACATCAAAGCCACAGACGCAGACCCAAAACTAATAAACATAGAGATTATAGAAAGGTTGTTTATAGAAAACATAGAGAACTCAAAATATATACTCAACATGATAAAACAGCATGGATTCCATATCTCAATAGATGATTTCGGAACGGGGTATTCCTCCCTTTCATATCTAACATCGTTTCCCATAGATTACATAAAAATAGACATATCCTTTGTAAGAAAAATGATGAAAGATAGCAATACAAAAGCCATTGTTAAAACAATAATATCCCTTTCTAAAGACATCAATATGAAAACTATAGCTGAGGGCGTTGAAACCAAAGAACAGTTGGAACTATTAAAAACGTTGGGGTGCGATTATATACAAGGGTATCTGCTTTCAAAGCCTTTGCCTGAAGATGAGTTTGAGAGAATGCTTGTTGGTGAGCAATAATTAGTTGTCTTACCAGTAATCTTTCTTTAAAACAAAAATCACTTTAAGTTCCCAAATAAGGCCTTGTCTAAAAAACTTGACAAAAAATAAAAAATAAGGATTATTCAAGTAGTCTTTTCAGTGGAGGAAATTTATGGATGCCGCCACAATAGAAGAATTGAAAGAGAGATTGCTAAACCTAAAGAAGGAGATAAACGCGAGGATAAAGAAAAACTTGGAAAAGGTTAATTCTCTCCAACTTAAAGGAGACGAAGGTGATTTTTCGAGTGCTGTTTATTCAAGGCAGGTTATATACGACCTAATAGAAAAAGATAGAAATCACCTAAAAGAGATAGAAGAGTCTCTATATGACATCGATAAGGGCACTTATGGAAAATGCAAAAGATGCGGTAAAGAAATAGAAATAGAAAGAATGAAGTCTAAACCAACAGCAAAATATTGCATATCTTGCAGAAGGATAATTGAGTCTGGTAAATGAGCTATTATATCTTTTATTCCCGAGCAGATGTGTTATCTGCGGCAATAAAAGTGCATCCTTTGTGTGTGAAGATTGTTTGTCCTCTTTGAACGTAAATTTTAATAGATGTAGTAAATGTTCAAGCCCAATTCCATCGAAAAAAGGATTATGCAGTGTTTGTTTAAAAGAAAAAAGGCATTTTATAAAAGGATTTTCACTTTTTAATTATAAAGAAGACAAAGTGGCAAAAATTATAGAATTGATAAAATTCTACGGCAAATTCGGATTAATAAACTTTTTAGACTGCTTCAAAAACGAAATTAAAAACATTGATTTTTGGAGCAA
Organism: Hippea sp.; assembly: GCA_015486705.1. The sequence goes on from WFRG01000055.1 coordinate 3,122, forward strand.
TATAGACTACCTAGTCCCTGTTCCTATGCATCCACGTTCCTTAAGAAAAAGAGGGTTCAACCAAGCTGTTTTAATAGCCAAGAAAATCGGTAAATTTATAGATAAACCCATTTGCTTCGATTGTATTGCAAAAACTAAACTGACTAATTCCCAAGTAGGCTTAAGCATGAAAGAGAGAAAAACTAACCTAAAAGGCGCTTTTAGTGTACTAAAATTAAACAAAGATATAAAAGCTGTTGCTATAATTGATGATGTTTTCACGACGGGTTCAACCATTAACGAAATAGCAAAACTCTTAGAAAAACATAATATACAAAGCTACTTTTTTACCTTAGCCTCAACACCCAGTGCAGTATAAGTGTTGATTTTTGAAATTATTTGTATATCATAGCAAAGTTATATCCTTGCCTTCCGCTGTTTAGCAGAAGGCCAAAAGTCCAAAAGGAGGTTGATGGATGAGGTATTATGAATTGCTTTACGTAGTTCAGCCACACATGAGCGAAGAACAACTCAAAGAGTTTATGAATACTGTGGCTGAAAGAATCAAAGCTGAGGGCGGAGAAATATTAAAAAACGAGGTATGGCAGAAACGCACTTTAGCTTACCCAATTAAAAAATTTAAACAAGGATACTACATCTTGGTACATTATCGTTCTCCTGTTACAGCACCAAAGAAGATTGAAGAGTTTCTAAGAATCAAAGAAGATATTTTAAGGTTTATGAACATCTCCATGTTAAAAAAAGACATAAAGAAGTATGAAGTAGCAGAAAAGAAGGAACAAGATGGCTAACCTCAACAAGGTAATGTTAATCGGAAACCTTACAAGAGACCCGGAGCTGAGATATACACCTGCTGGGTTAGGTATTGCAAGCTTTGGAATAGCCGTTAATACACCGATAGGGAAAGATGATGCAGGCAACAGAAAAACAGAAACCTTATTTGTAGATGTGGTAGCCTTTGGCAAACAGGCAGAAACGATAGCTGAGTACCTAAAGAAAGGCTCTTTGGTTTATATAGAGGGTAGGCTGCGTTATAGGACTTGGGATGATCCTTCAGGAAACAAAAGGAGCAAGCACGAGATAGTCTTAAATAACTTTCAGTTTTTAAATACAAGAGACAAGGTTCAAGATTCGAGCATTGTTGAAACACCAGATGAAGATGAAGACATACCATTTTAACGGAGGTTTATATGTTAGATAACAATAATAAAAAAAGAAAAAGGTACTTCAGATACCCAAGAAAAAAAGTATGTTATTTCTGTACAAACAAAATAGATGAGATAGATTACAAGGATGTGGACATTTTATCGAGATACGTTACAGAAAGGTATAAAATACTAGGAAGAAAAACTACATCAACCTGCGCTAAACACCAAAGAATGTTAACAAAAGCCATAAAAAGGGCAAGAGTTATGGCACTTCTTCCATTTACAGTCAGTAGAAAATTGCACAGTTAAGGGGGAAACAATGAAAATTGTGCTTTTAGAAGACGTTGAAAAATTGGGCTATGCTGGAGATATAAAAGAAGTAAAAGATGGATATGCGAAAAATTTTCTCATACCAAGAGGCCTTGCTTTAGCTGCAACAAGAAGTAACTTGAAGTTGGTTGAGGAAAAAAGAAAAGCTATCTTGAGAAAAATAGAGAAAAGGATTGCCGAAGCAAACAGAATTAAAGAAACCCTGGACGGTGTGGAAATTGAGATTAAGGCACGTGCAGGCGAAAAAGGTAAGTTATTTGGCTCCATAACAGCAAATGAAATCTATGAACAGCTAAAGGAAAAGTCTGAAAGTTTAGACAAAAAGAGTATAAAAATACCAGAAGGTGGCATTAGAGAAATTGGTACTCACACGGTTGAAATAGCCATCTATAGGGATGTAAAGGCGAAGGTTAAAGTAAAAGTTTCTCCCTTAGATGAGCAATAGTACTTTAAGAGTATACCCTCAATCGATAGAGGCAGAGAGAGCGCTTCTGTGCTCTCTCTTTTTAGATAATTCCCAAATAGGCGAAATCGTAGAGATAATAAGCGAAGATGACTTTTTTGATGAGAAAAATGCTACTATTTTTGGTACCCTAAAGGAATTATACGCAGATGGCATACCTATAGACTTCATAACCGTATCAAATGCCATTAAAGAAAAAGGGTTAGAACAAAAAATTACTCAAGATTATATACTCAGTTTAACAGAATTTTTACCAGCACCAGCAAATACCAAATATTACGCGAATATAATTAGAAAAAAAGCAATTCTTAGAAAGCTTATATTCATGTCAAACGAAATAGCCACTGTCTGTTATGACGAGCCAGAGGATATAGAAGAAGTTTTAAATATGGCAGAGAAAAGGCTATTTGAAATTGTAAGTAGTAAATCAATAAGATACAAGTCAACAGGCGAGCTATCAGATGAAATAATGGAATATTTGGAAGCTCTAAAAAATAGAAAGACGATTATAACTGGAGTACCTTCCGGATTTAAAGATTTAGACAAAATGACAAACGGATTTCAAGATGGAGATTTAATAGTAATTGCTGGAAGGCCTGGTATGGGAAAAACAAGCCTTGCCATAAATATAGCGTTAAATGCAGCTCTGGACAATGGTAAGAAGGTAGCCATATTCACGCTTGAAGTGTCCGCCATTCAAGTTGTCCTAAAAATGATTGCTTCCATATCAAAAGTAGATATGAAAAAGCTTAGGACTGGCTTTTTTGATAATAATGACGAATGGAATAGTGTGGTTAAAGCAATAGACAAGCTAAAGTACGCTCCCATATTCATAGATGAAACATCTCTACTAACTTCTATAGATATTCGCACAAAGGCAAGAAAACTAAAAATGGAAAAAAACATAGATTTATTGATTATAGACTACTTACAGCTGATAGAAGGCAAAAACTCGAGTGTGAATAGGGTTCAACAGATTTCAGAAATCTCAAGATCACTAAAAATTTTAGCAAAGGAGCTAAGTATTCCAATAATAGCCCTTTCGCAGTTGAATAGAGCAGTTGAAAATAGAGAAGATAAAAGACCAACACCTGCCGATTTAAGAGAGTCCGGCTCTATAGAGCAAGACGCAGACATAATTATGCTTCTTTACAGAGACGAAGTGTACAACAAAAACACATCCGAGCATGGAGTAGCAGAGATAAACATAGCAAAGCAAAGAAACGGTCCTCAAGGAGTTGTAAGGTTGCAATTTGAAAATAGGATTGCTTCCTTTAGAAACCTTACTCCAAAACAAAATGTATCTAACAATTACACTCAAGAAGAGGAATTAGACATAACAGAGCGTGAAGAAAATCCATTTTAAACAGTGAAATTCATAAAAATAAGAAAAGCTAAAGTCCATAATTTAAAAAACATAGATGTGGATATACCAAAAGGGCGAATCACAGTAATAACGGGACCTTCTGGGAGTGGAAAATCTACACTCGCATTTGATGTTCTATACGCAGAAAGCCAAAGAAGGTATTTAGAATCCCTAAGCGCTTACGCAAGACAGTTCTTAGAAAGAATAGAAAAGCCCGACGTTGAGAGCATAGATGGTCTGACGCCGGCAATTAGCATAGACCAAAAGAGCGTCTCACTAAATCCACGCTCAACCGTAGGGACAATAACAGAAATTTATGACTACATGAGGTTACTCTTTGCTTATGCGGGAGAGGCGTACTGTTACTCGTGCGGTAGAAAGATAGAAAACCAGGATCCACAAACGATAATAGAAAAAATACTAAAGCTTGAAAGCAAAAGGATTCTAATTCTAGCACCTATTGCGATAAACAAGAAAGGCACTTTCAAAAGCGAATTTCAGAAATTTCAGAAAGAGGGCTTTGTCAGGGTCATAGTGGATGAAGAAGAGAGGCTCTTAGAAGAGGAAATAGAGTTAGACAAGAACAAAAAGCACGACATATTCTTAGTTGTGGACAGATTAAGGGTAAAGAAGGACGCTACATCTAGGATATCAGAATCCGTTGAGCTCGCCTTAAAAAAGGGAAACGGTGTTATATACGTGAAAGATGTTGATACAGGTGAGATGGAACTATTCTCAGAGCACTTCGCATGTCCCTACTGTGGCATAAACTACAAGCCCATAACACCGCAGAGCTTCTCCTTTAACTCACCGTTGGGGGCATGCCCTGGATGTTTTGGTTTAGGCGTTAAGCATCAGTTAGATTTAGATAAACTTATGCCGGACAAATCGCTAAGCATAAGGGAAGGTGTAATCAAGCTCTGGCGCAAACCTAGATATCGTTTCTATCAAAAATTCCTAATCGAAGCATGTAGAAAATTTGGTATAGACATATATGAACCATTTGAAAGCTTACCAGAACACCACAAAGATATAATACTGTTTGGCAAACCAAATGACATAGTGATATTCGAAATTACACCAGACAAACATGTCAGACGCGTCTGGACAGGTGTTATAAACTTAATTTCCGAGCAATTTGGGGAAACAGACAGCGCCAAAGTCAAAAGTGAAATTACGTCTTTAATGAAAAAAATTCCATGCCCAGTGTGTGGCGGTAAAAGGTTAAATAAAGAGAGTTTATCGGTTAAAATTTTAGGTAAAAACATCATGGACGTTTCCGAGATGAAATCTTCCGAGAGTTTGAAGTTTTTTAAACAAGTAGAAGAAAACTTAGATGAAACAAAAAGAAAAGTCGTATATAGGATTCTCTCAGAAATCAAGAAACGCTTGCAGTTCTTAATCGATGTGGGCTTGGACTATCTAACCCTTGACAGGAATGCATCGACTCTGTCAGGTGGCGAAGCCCAGAGGATCAGACTTGCAACACAGGCGGGCAGTGGATTGAGCGGCATAACGTATGTGTTGGATGAACCGTCTATTGGCCTGCATCCAAGGGATACGGAGAGGCTTATAAAAACACTGAAGTACTTAAAGGAAAACGACAATACGGTTGTTGTTGTTGAGCACGACCAGAACATCATTGAATCGGCAGATTATATTATCGATATGGGTCCTGGAAGCGGCAGGTTGGGTGGCGAAGTTGTTGCCAAAGGCACGGTAGAAGAGATAAAGAACAACGATAAATCCTTAACGGGCAAATACCTATCGGGCAAGTTGAAAATTGAGCCGCCGAAGGAATACAAAAAACCTACTGACTTCCTTCTAATCAAAGGCGCACGCATACACAACCTAAAAAACATAGACGTTAAGATACCGATTGGCGTCTTTACATGTGTAAGCGGCGTATCGGGCAGCGGAAAGAGCAGTTTGATTTTCGATTGCTTCTATAACTACGCCGTGAAATCCAAAATGGGCGAAAGAATAGATTTTTGTGATGGAATAGAAAACATAGACAAAATAGACAGGATTATAAAAATTGACCAATCGCCAATAGGTAGGACGCCAAGAAGTAATCCAGCCACCTACACATCACTGTTCACCGACATAAGGGAACTCTTTGCCCAAACAGAGGATGCAAAGATCAGGGGTTACACGGCATCACGCTTTAGCTTCAACGTGCGTGGTGGTAGGTGTGAAAAGTGCAAGGGTGAGGGTTATATAAAGGTCGAGATGCAATTCTTGCCGGATGTGTATGTGAAATGCGACGTATGTGAGGGTAAACGTTACAACCAAGCCACGTTAGAAGTCAAATACAAGGGCAAAAACATCTTTGACGTCCTTAAGATGACGGTAAATCAAGCCTACGAGTTCTTTAAAAACGTACCGCGTATAAAAAATAAGCTTGCCATCTTGAAAGACGTCGGTTTGGGTTATATTCAACTTGGACAGCCTGCTACAACGCTCTCTGGTGGCGAAGCACAGCGCATAAAAATCGCAAAGTACCTAATTACACCGCCCGTTGGTCATACATTGTACCTATTGGATGAACCATCAATTGGTCTGCATGCCGACGATGTCAAAAAACTTGTCAATGTATTGAGAAGACTGGTGGATGCAGGCAACAGCGTTATTGTTATAGAACACAATTTGGACATTCTAAAATGCGCAGACTACATCATCGATTTGGGGCCTGAAAGTGGCGACAAGGGCGGCCAAGTCGTTGCATTTGGCACGCCCAGAGAGATAGTGGAAAAATTCAGCTCATATACGAGTTTTTATTTAAAAAAACACTCTAACTATTAGATTTATTTTTGCATTTACTACAAATACCGTAGCAGTAAATATCGCAATTGGATATCTCAAAATCTTTCAAATCCTTTAGCTGTTTTTTAAGGAAACTCGTATCTATATCAATATCAATCACATCTCCACATACTTTACATATCAAATGGTGGTGAGGTTTCTGATGCGCTATTTCATACTTACTCTTAGCCCCACTTATGGCGAGCTCTTTTATCACGCCATACTTTTTTAGCGTGTGTATATTTTTGTACACAGTGGCAAGGGACATAGAAGGAAATGAACTGCTCAGATTGTTATATATGCCCTCCAAGTCTATATGGCCTGCTGCGTAAATCTCGCTTAAGATAGCTAGCCTCTGAGGCGTAGCTTTCAATGGTGTATTTTTTAGTAACTCTTTAACATGTTCCATTTTTGTGCCCTCCATATTTTTAAGTTATTAAAATCTTAAAGACATTCCTTTCAATTGTCAAGTAAAATTTTTTATCCTTGACAAAATTGAATTTTTTAATAACATAATAGAAGCCTATCTTAATATCCACTGACTGCCCACCTTCAGCCACACGGCCGAGCCTCACCTGGCCTGTGTGGCCTTATTAGTTGCAAATGAAACTATTTTATAATATAATTTTTCGCATGTTTAAAGAACCATTAGGAAAATGGATTTCTATACTTTACAGATATTCAATGATTTATTCCAACGATTTTTTGAGAGATTTTGGTATGAGTGGAGGTCAATTGCCTTTTTTTATGAATATCATAGAGCATCCAGGTATAACCCAGGAAGAATTATCCAAACTTATAAAAATAGATAAAAGCACAACGGCAAGGGCAATAAAGAACCTCTGCAAAAATGGGTTTGTAACAAAAGAAGCAGACAAAAGAGACAAAAGAACTCATAGACTTTACCCAACTGAGAAATCTTTAAAAGTAAAGGAAGTGGTTTTGAGAAATGCAAAAAAGTGGGACAATATACTTCTTAGGGGTTTTTCAAAGAACGATAAAAAATTTATTAGAAAAAGTCTTGAAACAATGGTAAATAGTGCACTTGAATATCTTAATTCAAAGGAGAAAGATTATGAGGAGTAAGAAAAAGATCTTGGCTTTCGTCGCTGTACTTATCTTTGCTCTTGGGGTGTTATTATTTCTTCAATACAAAAAAACCCATATATCAACAAACGACGCATACATAACAAATGACATATATTGGGTCAATCCTCGTGTATCAGGAACAATAAAAAAAGTATATATAAACGACAATGAATACGTGGAAAAAGGACAAATATTAGCCGAGATTGATAGTGAACCTTATAAAATAGAAACGCAAAAAGCACAATCCAACGTGCAGGTATATGAGGCAAAAATAAACGAAGCAAAAGCCTTGATAAAAGCCGCACAGTCACAGATAGATTTAGTCAAAGCTCAGCTAAACAAAGCAACGTGGGATTTTAACAGGGCAGAAAATCTATTTAAAAGGGGCGTAATATCAAAGGATACATACGAGAAGTACTTAACTAACCTAAAGGTGTTAAAGGCTACACTGAAAGCCAAAGAGGATCAACTCGTTCAAGCCAAAGTTTCACTCGTAAGTCTAAAGAAGGCCTTAAAACTCTCAAAAAGTCAGCTGAATCTTGCAAAACTAAATCTATCATACACAGTTATCAAAGCCCCACACAGCGGTTTTATTACAAAGAAAAATGTTGAAGTAGGAAAATTCGTATCACCCCAGCTACCCATATGCGCAATTGTGCCAAAAAATGGTGCTTGGGTTGTTGCAAATTATAAAGAATCTCAACTTTATAAGATAGAGGTTGGAGAACCTGTGGAAATTTCAATTGATGCCTACCCATCAAAAACATTCAAAGGGCATGTTCAGAGTATTCAATACGGAAGCGGCGAGGTGTTTTCACTATTTCCACCGCAAAACGCTTCTGGCAACTGGATAAAGGTTGTACAAAGGGTTCCTGTAAAAATCATTTTTAACAAAAAACCCAATATCCCTCTAAGGGTTGGCATGTCTTGTGAGACCATTGTTTTAGTTAGGAAATGAGCGAAGAAAATACAAACAAGTGGATTATAGCCCTATCCGTTATTCTCCCTACTTTAATGGAAATAGTTGACACAACCATAGTAAATGTTTCACTGCCACACATTCGTGGCGGGCTTAGTGTTTCGATAGATGAATCAACATGGGTTTTAACATCATATATGGTTTCAAATGCTATAATAATACCAATTACTGGATGGCTTTCTGTTAGATTTGGAAGAAAGAGATATCTAACCTTCTCTATTTTTGCCTTCACGTTTTTTTCTTTTATATGTGGATATGCACCATCTTTTTTGCTTCTTGTAGTAGCAAGGTTTATGCAAGGCATTGCAGGAGGTGCACTACAACCCATATCACAAGCAATTCTATTAGAATCTTTTCCTAAAGAACAGCGCGGAATGGCTATGGCGGTTTTTGGTATGGGTGTTGTTGTTGGGCCAATTTTAGGCCCTGTTTTAGGCGGTTGGATTACAGACAACTGGGGCTGGAGATGGATATTCTTCATAAATATACCAATAGGCCTTTTATCGGTATTCTTGATAAATCTATTTGTATTTGACCCAAGTTATATTAAAAATACTAAATCAGAGAGAATAGACTATATTGGCCTAGGTCTTCTTGCCATAGCTGTTAGTTCACTGCAGATACTTTTGGACAACGCACAAAGAAAAGATTGGTTCGAATCACGTTTTATCACAACACTTGCAATAGTATCATTTATAGGTTTTGTTCTTTTTATCTACAATGAAATCAAAGTCAAGCATCCGGTAGTTAACCTAAAAATATTCAAAGATAAAAACTTTTCTATTGGCAACATTGTCATGTTTTTGGGATTCTTTGGATTCTTCGGAACAATAGTCCTTCTGCCCCTCTATTTGCAAAACCTTATGGGTTATACAGCATTTTTAGCAGGTCTTGTGTTAGGTCCTGGAGCCTTAACTACACTGATAGGCATGCCAGTAACCGGAAGACTGTTAGGAAAGGGCTATGACGCAAGAAAATTGCTTTTTTTAAGTTTGGTGATTAATGCTATAGCTGTTGATATAATGGCTCACTTCAACCTTCAGGCAGACTTTATAAGCGTAATATTGCCAAGAGCTTTGCAGGGCTTTGCTATATCCCTATTTTTCGTTCCACTCGCTGCGGTAACATTTGCAAATATAGAAAACGAGGATATGGGAAATGCATCTGGTATTTTTAATTTTATCAGAAACATAGGTGGCAGTTTCGGAACGTCAATCGTTATGACAATACTTACAAGAAGGGCTCAATTTCACCAATCACGACTTATTGAAAGCCTCACGCCTTTAAATGACGCCTTTAACCAAGCTCTTCAGGTCTTAAGCATAAATTTTCACTCAGTTATGCAGCAATACGGTGCAATTTATAAGGAACTGTTGAGACAATCCATGATGCTTGCTTTCAACGATTCTTTCTACTTTTGCGCAGCACTTTTTATCTTGCTTATGCCTTCTGTGTTTTTCATTGGAAAATTCAAGGGCAAAATCGACATATCTAAGTTGCATTAAAAAGATAATTATCCTAATATTGGGAAAAATGTTGGAGGTGGTCTATGGATATTAAATACGATTTAAAACCAAAATCCCAAAGGAGAACAGAGCCCTTTAAACCTGACAAGCCTTTGCCTTTTGGATCATTAAGAACGGATCATATGTTTATTATGGATTACGAGGATGGGGAATGGAAAAACCCAAGAATAGTCCCGTATGGAACAATAGATATGGCACCTGGGGCAACAGTGCTGCATTACGGTCAAGCAATTTTTGAAGGAGCTAAAGCATTTCAACACGAAGATAAAGAAATATATACATTCAGGTTAGACATGAATGCTAAAAGGATGAATAAATCAGCAGAAATACTTTGCATTCCAAAAATACCTGAAGATATCCAAATGGAGGCAGTACATGCCTTAATAGACGTAGACAGGTTGTGGTTTCCTGAACAGGAAGGAGCATCACTCTACATAAGACCGTTCATTTTTGCAACACAGGACTCTTTAGGCTTGCACGTTAGCTCAACATACAAATTTATGGTCATAGTATCACCAAGTGGTCCTTATTACCCAAAAGGCTTCACAAAACCCATTAAACTACTAATCACAAAAAAATTCCACAGGGCAGCACCTGGAGGAACAGGAAATGCCAAAGCCGCTGGAAACTACGCTGCGAGCCTACAAGCTGGCGAATTCGCCGCTAAATTTGGCGCAAGTCAAGTGTTATACTTGGATGTAACAAATACATATATAGAAGAAGCTGGAACAATGAACCACTATCATATCCTTAAAGATGGAACGGTTATTATACCGGAGTTTACAGATACAATACTAAAATCAATAACAAGTCAGAGCATTATGGAGATAGCAGATAAAATTGGAGTGATGGCAAAACAAGAGCGTGTAAAGTTAAATGACTTTATAGAAGGGATAAAAAATGGCGAAGTTGTAGAAGCTGGAGGATTCGGAACAGCCGCTGTCGTATCGCCTGTAGGTGAATATGTTTTTGAAGATGGTAGCTCAATAGTTGTAAACAACAACGAAGTTGGTGAATACTCTAAAAAAATATATGAATACTACACAGGCATACAGACAGGCAAAATAGAAGCGCCCAAAGGCTGGCTACAAAAGGTGAAAAGAAGGGTATGAGAGTCGCCCTCGTTGAGTTTTTAAACGCCGTACCCCTTTATTACGCCCTAAAAAAGCGCATTATCGACAACGATTTCGAGTTTTTATCAGACGTGCCGAGCCAATGCGCTCGGCTCCTTTTTGAAAATAAGGTAGATATAAGCAATGCATCAATTGTGGAGTACGTAAATTCAAACAGTTACAGAATCTTAAGGGATGGCTGCATATCAACGGCAAAAAAAGTCAAAAGCGTTGTTTTATTTCTCTATAAACCTCTAAATAAGGTAAAAGTAGTCAAGCTTGACAAGAATTCTAAAACATCCAATGCACTTGCAAAAGTACTCTTTACCTACAAATACAAAATGACCATTGATTATGTTTTTGATGGTGATTCTGATTGCGAATTAGTAATAGGAGATAGGGCACTAAAACGTTTAAAAACTAATACTAACACAATCGATCTTGCCGTAGAGTGGAACGATTTTACACATCTTCCATTTGTGTTTGCCGCATGGATAACAAACAAAAATCTTGATAATCACATTATAGAAAAATTTTTAAAAGCAAAAGAGATTGGAAAAAAACTTATTAGTCAGATTTGTGACGAGCACACAAATGTTGTTCTAAAAAACGAATGCCTAAGTTATCTTACGAAAAACATATCCTATGACTTAGACAACGAGAAAAAAACATCGATAGAGACGTTCTTTGACCTTGCTTACAGGTGCGGCGCAATAAAGAAAAACAGGAAGCTTGAATTTATTTAGGCGATATGGATGGTGCCTTTGTCAAGAGGTATTTTATATCATCGCTTGAGAATTCAACACCACCACCCAAAAATGCTGTTCTTGTTCTAGAATTTAATATCTCGTCTACTCCACCAAATATGTCAAAGTGGCGCAATAATCTATAAGTTAATTGAAATTTCATATGTGCATTTGTATCTCTTATGTCGTTTGAATGATTAAAATCAAACATATCTAAACTTGCTTTAAGATTGTCCCCTAACGCATAGTAATCCACTCCTGCACCAAAGGTAGATTCTTCTATTCCAGCCCTTAAAACAAAATCGTAGTACCTTTTTCCCATCATTGCGTTAAATCTTGTTATGGTATCCGTATTTTTCGGATTCTTAGAGTGTTTATAATCAGGTTCATTTACTGCCCCAATTCTATAGAACTTATCTGGCATCGTGTAAACATCTACATTTATAATACCTTTGCTGTAAGAATCCCTAAAATTATATTCAGAGCCTGCGTAAGTGTTTAAAGCAATTTGATCACCGCGAGTTAGATACCCTCTAATACTTCTCAAAGTAGCATTAAGGTTATTATATGCCTCATCGTTATTGACAAGTTTACCCAATGTACCTTTGCCTTCATCTATCTTAGATGCTATGTTCTTTATGTGGTCTGAAGCACCGTTTATATTGTCATAAAGGGAATTATCCACGAGCAATTTACCTAAAGTGCCTTTACCACTTTTTAAATTATTGCTTAAGAGATATACATTCTCTAACGTTTCATTTAATTTTTGCATGGCAAATTTTGCATTCTCTATAGCTACTTTAACGTCCTTTCTATTGTCTTTGAGGATTTCAGACAACGTCTCCATTGATTTATTAAAGTTTGTAATGGCCTGTTTTATATTGCGCCTGTTTTCCGCTACAACCTCATTCAATTGTTGCGAGAGCTCGCTGATTTTCTCTATTGCCTTCGCTATATTTTGCCTGTTTTGCTGGTTGAAAACTTTATTAATATTAGTTACCAACGTACCTATATCTGCAGGTGATACGGTTCTTGCCAAGTAATCGCCATTATGTAAATATTGGTTAGATTTACCATACTCAATTTCCAAACTCTTTTCGCCCAACAAACTCTTGCTTTTAACAATAGCTATGGAATCCTTTGGAATCTTATACTTACTAAAAATATTCAAGGCTACCACGGCTTTGCCGTCTTTTAAGAAAATATTGCTAACATATCCAACATCAACTCCTGCAATCTTTACCTTTGTCTTTACGTCAAGGCCGGAGATGTCATTAAATACCGCATAAACTGTATAAACAGGCCTTTTCTTTAAAGTCAACTTGCCCATCTGTGTTGAAAGCCACACCAAAACCAACAGTATTGCAAGCACAAACAATCCAACTATAAATTCAGCTTTTTTGTTAGTCATTTTTCTCTCCCGCAAAGTAACTTTCTAAAAACTCCCTCACAATAGGATTTTGGGAGTTGATAATTGTGTTTTTATCCCCAAATTCAATAATTTTCCCATCATGCAAAAAACCTATGTTGTCAGCAATTTTAAATGTTAAAGCCAAATCATGGCTTATAATAAAACACGTTGTTTTAAGTTTTGTTTGCATATCCTTAATCAATCTTGCAATAGACATAGACGTGATAGGGTCAAGGCCTGTTGTTGGCTCATCGAAAAATATTATCTTGGGTTTTGTAACTATAGCCCTAGCCAAACCAACCCTTTTTCTCATTCCGCCAGAAAGTTCTGATGGCATTTTTTCTTCTATTCCTTCTAACTCAACGAGTTTCAATGTTTCCTTAACTATCTCCTCTGCCTTCTTTTTACTTTTAACTATTTTACGCTCAATCAAAGGAAAGGCAACATTGTTAAATACATTATATGAGTCAAAAAGAGCAGCATCCTGAAATAAAACGCCAAAATTTAGCCTAACCTTCTTAAGTTCCTCGTAGCTAACCGTTGCTATATCTTTGTCGTAGAACATTATCGAACCACTATCTGGTTTTAAAAGACCAATTATACTTTTCAGCAATACGCTCTTTCCCGCTCCACTTTTGCCAATAATAACAGTTATCTTTCCCTCTTCAATATCCAAATCCAAGCCATCTAACACGGTTTGGCTGTAAAATGACTTTTTTACGCCCCTAACTTTTATCATAGCTAAAACAAAAATGCCGTTAAAAAGTAGTCTGCAACAAGCACGCTAACACTTGCAGCAACCACAGCTTTTGTTGTTGAAACACCCACACCCTTCGAACCACCCTTTGTTGTCATACCCATATAGCAGCCAATCAAAGAAACTATTAAACCAAAAACGGCTGCTTTTATTAAACCGTACGTTAAATCCGGCGTCTCTATGTAAATCTGAATATTTTTTATGTAGGCTACGGGATTTAAATGTAAAACGCCCACACCAACAACATAGCCACCAACATTACCTACGGCATTTGCCAAAACAACAAGCGCAGGAAGCATAACAACCGTTGCAACTATACGTGGCGCTACTAAAAAATTAATTGGATTGACAGCCATTACCTCTAAGGCATCGATTTGCTGGGTTACCCTCATTGTGCCGATTTCTGCGGCCATTGCAGATACGTTCCTTGCCACAATCATCAAAGCTGTCAAAACAGGTGCGAGTTCACGCCCCAACGATACGGCAACGGTATAGCCTATCATGTTTTCTGCACCGAACTTGTGGAAACCGTGATAAATTTGCAGAACTTCAACCATACCAACAAACATCGATGTTAAAAACACAATCAATGTCGATTTTACGCCAATAAAGTACATCTGCTCAAAGGTCAAATGTATTCTTGGCTTCTCAAAAAGGGACTTTAAAAATTGAAAGAGTAGTATAAGCATGCCGCCCAAATCGGCTATAAAATATATAACAATCCTACCAATACTAGCTACAAATTCCATTTTATCTTCTATAAACCCTTTTAACTCTTATACTTTTTCCTATATTTGTCAAGATTTCATAAGGGATTGTCCCGCTCTTTTCAGCTAAATCATAGGCTGTAATGGACTGACCATTGCTAAAACCAAGAATTATCACGCTATCAGACACTTTGGCATCAATACCTGTCAAATCACACATAAACATATCCATGCAAATAGTACCAATTGCCCTAACTTTTTTATCGTTTACAATGCATTCCATCTTATTGGACAACGACCTAAGTAGGCCATCCGCATAACCAAAAGCCACAACACCAACAACCATGTCTTCATCTGCCACAAACGTTCTTCCGTAGCTTATACCTTCCCCCTTTTTAAGCCTATGTATATTTATCAACTGTGATTGTATCTCTAAAACAGGCTTTAAGTCAACGACATTTTTTAGGTTCTCTTCAGGAACATAGCCGTAGAGCGCTAAACCCGGCCTGACACAGTTTAGATGCGACTCATTCAAGCTCAGTATAGCCCCTGTGTTCGCTATATGGCAATATTTTGCCTCAATGCCACTATCTTCAAAAAGTCTCACTATTTTTTTAAACCTGTTAAGTTGTTCTTTTGTCCAATTTAAATCACCCTCAGAATCACTGAAGTGTGACATTAAGCCATCAACAACAATAAACTTTGAGCTTTCTTTACAAAGCTTTAAAGCCCTCTCAACCTCTTCTTCCCTTATTCCAAGACGCGCCATACCTGTATCAAATTTCAAATGCAACTTTATGTTTAATGCGTTGGATTTAGCATGCTCTATAATTCTCTCAAGTAGTAAAACATTGTGTACAACAGGCGTTATATTGGCTTTCAACATCGTGTCTATATCGAACGAATCCACGCAACTCATAGCAAGAACAGGCTTCTTTATTCCTTTTTTCTTAAGTATCACACCCTCTTTTATGTGTGCTACGCCGAGGTAGGCTACGTTGCTATAAATCGATAGTTCCCTTGCCACTCTAACAATACCATGGCCATAGGCATCCGCTTTTATAACAGGTATAACATAAACACCTTTATCTACATAGTTGCTTATTACCTCAAAGTTATGGTGTAAGTTAGACAAATGAACAATTGCTTTACTGTGAAAGTTCATAAAAACACCCCATAGGTGAGTATAGAAAAATTCAAGGACAAACTCAACTTGAAAACATGAACGGTTTTAAAGTATAA
>WFRG01000056.1 GCA_015486705.1 Hippea sp.
AGATTTAATAGATTACCGGATTCTCCAGAAGCTTTAGCTGCTGATTCCTATTTTCTATTGATTAGGGCTATTGAAACGACTGGAACAAATACTCAAAATATTGCTAAGTTTATCAGAAATACAACATTTTATGGAGTTACTGGGAAAATCATAATTAAAAATGGAATCGTGAGAAGAACTATAATTTTGCGAGAAATTAAAAACGGAGAATTCGTCCCTATTGCGGTTTACGAGCCTTAAGAAAAAAAGGGGGGGTGACCCCCTATTATTCTATTGTGACTAGTTTTGCTTCTGCTTCTATTGTGTCTCCTCCATTTATGAAAACTTCTGTTATTTTACCGTCTTTAGGGGATTTTATTTCATTTTGCATTTTCATGGATTCGAGTATAAGTAAAACATCCCCTTTCTTTATTTCATCTCCCACTTTAACTTTTACTTCAACAACTTTTCCTGGCATTTCACTTTTAACTGTATACACTCCTTCAAGTCCACCGCTGCCACCGCGTTTCTCTAACATGCGTTTCTTTAGTTCATCCATTATTTCTATCTTGAATAGTTTTCCATCGTTGTAAACGTTGTACATGCCGTCTTTATAGTCTATGTCTATTTCGTAGGATTTTCCGTCCATAATTATGGAGTAAATGGATGAGTCTATTGATTGTGCATCTATTGTATACAATAAGTCATTTATTTGCACCTCATACTTGTTGTTACCTACCTCTTTTACTTCTATTTTATATTCTACATCGTCTAAAGTTGCTATGTACATAACACTTCTCCTTCCTTTTATGTTGAGTATTTATAAAGGTCTCCAAAATTTGCCCCAAAAACAGCAGCTCTTCTTCCTGCTTCTTTCCAAGGGCTTCCATAGGAGCATGTTTCCTTAAACTCAGATAACTTCCTTGAAATTTCCTTTTCTCTCAAATATTCTTTTATTGCAACGGCTGCTAAAACAATTTCCCTTGATTGCTCTTTTTCTTCTGTTGGTTTAGATAAAATCTCTTTATCTATGAAATCTGTAGATATATTACCTCTTTTGAAATTTTCGTTATCTAAGACCTTTTTGTGTAGAGGAATTGTCGTTTTTATTCCTTTGACGACAAACTCTTTCAATGCCCTCTGCATTCTTGCTATCGCATCATCCCTTGTTCTATCCCAAACAACCAACTTTGCCACCATAGGGTCATAATAAAGTGGGACTTCCCCTTTAGAATATACACCGCTGTCAACCCTAACGCCAGGACCTCCTGGAAGCCTCAACCCATTAATAAAACCGGGCGATGGCATGAAGTTGTTATCCGGATCTTCGGCGTAGATCCTACACTCAATTGCATGACCTATTTGTTTAATGTCCTCTTGTTTATAAGGAATGGGTTTACCTTCTGCAATTTCTATTTGTAGTTTAACAATATCTATACCTGTTACCATCTCTGTTACTGGATGTTCAACCTGCAATCTCGTGTTAACCTCTAAGAAATAGAAGTTCATGTCTTTATCAACTAAAAATTCTACTGTTCCAACGCTATCATAATTAGATGCGGTTACAGCCTTAATTGCAGCTTCTCCCATCTTATGTCTGACTTCATCGTTAATAGCCACAGAAGGTGATTCTTCGATAACCTTTTGATGTCTCCTTTGGATAGAGCATTCCCTCTCGAACAGATGAATAGCATTTCCATGTTTGTCTCGTGCTATCTGAATTTCCACATGTCTTGGATTAATTATAGCTTTTTCTATGTACATTCTATCATCGCCAAATGCGCTTTTTGCTTCTCCCTTTGCAAGGTCATAAACCTCTTTGAATTCCTCTTTGGAGTGAATTAGCCTCATGCCTTTTCCGCCACCGCCAGCAGATGCCTTAAACATGATGGGGTACCCTACCTCTTCGGCAACTTTTAACGCATGTTCTAAACTTTCCACGGGATCTTTTGTTCCTGGAACAACAGGAACTCCTGCTTCTATCATCCTTTGCCTTGCACGTGTTTTATCTCCCAGTATATACATTGATTCTGTATTAGGGCCTATAAAAGTAATACCAGCATCTTCGCATGCTTTAACAAATTCTGAATTCTCAGATAAAAATCCATAACCTGGATGAACGGCATCACACCCGCTTTTGGTAGCCACTTCGATAATTTTGTCTATTCTTAAATAAGATTCTGCGGCTGGAGAATGGCCTATGTAATAAGCTTCATCTGCATATCTAACGTGTAGGGCATTTCTGTCTATATCTGAATATACAGCAACTGTTTCAATACCCATTTTCCTACAAGCACGGGCAATCCTTATAGCTATTTCGCCTCTATTTGCTATTAAAACCTTTTTGAATTCTTTGATATCCATTACTGCCTCCCTTTTTTATAGAGGAATATTTCCGTGTTTCTTTGGAGGGTTCGATTCCCTCTTGTTTTTAGTGAGTTCTAAAGCTTGTATTAATTTTAATCTCGTATCTGCTGGGTCTATAATTTCATCTAAATATCCTAATCCTGCAGCGATGTATGGGTTTGCAAATTTATCTCTATACATCTGAACTAATTCTGCTTTCTTTTGTGCAGGGTCTTCGGCTTCAGCAAGTTCTTTTCTGTAGAGTATGTTTACTGCACCATCAGGTCCCATAACAGCTATCTCGGCTATCGGGTAGGCATAGTTCACGTCCGTTCTAAAGTGCTTGGACGCCATAACATCGTATGCTCCACCGTAGGCTTTTCTGACAATTAACGTAATCTTTGGGACAGTTGCTTCTGCGTATGCGTACAGCAATTTAGCTCCATGTATGATGACACCGTTGTGTTCTTGAGCTACACCCGGCATGTATCCTGGCTGATCCTCAAATGTGATAATTGGAATATTGAAAGCATCACAGAATCTTATAAATCTTGCAGCCTTAATTGCAGCCTTATAATCCAATGCTCCAGCAAAATAGTGTGGATTATTTGCTACAATCCCTACGCTCCTGCCTCCAAGATGAGCAAAACCCACTACCATATTTTTGGCATAATTTTCCTGAATTTCCAGGAAATACCCGTCATCTACAACTTTTTTTATTAAGTCTTTCATTTCGTATGGTTTCATAGGGTCTGACGGCACTAATTCATAGATTGAGTCATCTCTTCTATTTGGAGGATCATCCGTTGGTTTGTATGGTGGGTCTTCCATATTGTTTTGTGGAATAAATTGAAATAGCTCTCTAACCAACATTAATGCATCCTCGTCATTTTCTGCTGCAAAGTGAGCTACCTGAGTTTTTGTGGTGTGTACTCCTGCTCCTCCGAGGTCCTCTTTTGTAATTTTTTCTCCGGTTACGGCTTCGATTACATCAGGTCCAGTTATAAACATAAAACTTGTATTTTTTACCATTATTGTAAAATCTGTCACAGCAGGTGAGTAAACTGCGCCACCAGCAGTAGGACCCATTATAACTGAGATTTGAGGAATAACACCTGAGAACATCACGTTCCTCAAGAAAATATCCGCATATCCTGCCAAAGACTCAACGCCCTCTTGGATCCTTGCTCCACCTGAGTCGTTCAAACCTATTACAGGAGCACCTACTTTTGCAGCCAAGTCCATGATTTTGCAAATTTTCTTGGCATGAGCTCCGGATAATGAGCCTCCAAAAACGGTAAAATCTTGACTAAAAACAAACACAAGTCTTCCGTCGATTGTTCCGTATCCAGTAACAACACTATCACCCAATACCTTTTGTTTTTCCATTCCGAAATCTGTACATCTGTGCGTAACAAATTTGTCAAACTCAACAAAGCTACCTTCATCAAGGAGTAATTTAATTCTTTCTCTTGCAGTTAATTTACCTTGAGCATGTTGCTTTTCTATCTTACTCAATCCTCCACCTAACTCTGCTTCCTTTTCTAACCTTTTTAACTCCTCGAGCTTGTCATGCATTGGCAAACCTCCTATAACCTATTTTCTAATCTAATATATTTAAAAACAATCAAAATGTCAATAAATGTGTTTCACCATTTGTTAATATTTTATTTTTGATTTATGAATATGCAAAAAAGTGTAGGATGCGTTTGTATAATGCGAAACTTAAAATTTATCTTTATCAATTCGTTTGAAAAAAATGGGGTTTTGTGTAATATTTTAGCAGAAAAGATTATGGAGGATAGTTATGAAGTTGGACTTTGGTGTATTTAGGGAATATGACATCAGAGGTATATGGGATAAAAACATAAATAAGTATTTTGCGTTTATGTTAGGTGTTGCTTTTAGTAAATATTTAAGGGATAAACTTGATAGAGATAAACTTTCAGTTAGTATAGGCTATGATGCCCGTCTTTCTTCTGCTGAAATATTCGATGCGCTATCTAAAGGATTTAACTCTCAAGGCGTAAAGGTATTCGATATTGGCCTTGTCCCTACACCTGTTCAGTACTTTTCCCTTTTCAATCTCGACGTTGAGGGTGGTGTGATGATAACAGCCTCTCATAACCCAAAAGAGTATAACGGTTTTAAGTTGTCTTTGGGTAAAGAAACGCTTTTCGGTAAAGAGATAAGAGAAGTTGGCGAATTGATGCATTCTTTGGATGTAAAGTTTGATAGTAATGTTGAGCCAAATATAGAAAAGGTGGACATGCTTGGAAAATACATTGACTTCATGCTCGACCAGTTTGGGTATCTTAAAGACATTGAAGATAAGCCCTCTATTGCTTTGGACGGTGGTAACGGGACAGCCGGTTTTGTGGGGTTTGAGATATTTAAACGATTGGGTTTTGATATTAAGGGTCTGTTTATCGAGCCTGATGGCAATTTTCCCAACCACCATCCGGACCCAACGGTTGAAAAGAACTTGAAAGATCTAAAGGAGACAATAGAGAAATACAAGCTTGAGTTTGGTGTGGGCTATGATGGGGACGGTGATAGGATTGGTGTTGTCTTGAAGGATAAGACGATCCTATGGGGTGATCAACTGTTGCTCTTGCTTTCACAGGATCTATGCAAAAGAAAAAAAGGTGCAAAGGTTATAATGGATGTCAAATGCTCTGATGTTGTTTATAGCATGATAGAAAAGACGGGCTGCAAACCCATCATGTACAAAACAGGGCATTCTTTAATCAAAGATAAAATGAGGAAGGAAAATGCTCTACTCGCTGGTGAAATGAGCGGCCATATATTTATGGGGGAAAACTACTTTGGTTACGACGATGCAGTCTATGTGTCTTTAAAGCTCGCCGAAATTGTTACAAGGGATAAATTGGATCTTGTTAGTTGGAAAAACTCCCTGCCTAAGGTCTACAACACCCCCGAAATAAGGATTGACTGTCCTGAAAACAAGAAGGGAAATGTGATAAAAGAGTTCAAGTCGATTTTGAACAAGAGAAAGAAAGAGTTGGGCATTGTAGATACACTTACGATTGATGGCGTTAGGTTCAATACAGATTACGGTTGGGGTCTTGTGAGGGCAAGCAATACACAACCCGTGCTCGTTTTGAGATTTGAGGCGAACAGTGAAGAAAACTTAGAGAGAATAAAGGATTTTACGCTTAAACATATAGAGGAGCTGATAAAAAGATGAATGAGCTTGATAAGATTAGGGAAAAGGTTGAAAATGGTGAGACAATAGACTTTGGAGATGCAAGGTTGATTTTAAGATCAGATAACCTGCTTGGGATTGGAGAGATAGCAAGGTCCATAAAGATAAAGAAGACAGGCAAAAAGGTCTATTTTGTTTTCAACAAGCATATAAACTACACAAATCTGTGCGTTTCAAAATGTAAATTCTGCGCGTTTTATAGAAATGGCGATGAGCCCGATGCGTATACTATGGAGGTTGATGAGATAATTGAAGAGATTTCAAAGATGCCAAAGGGCATAAAAGAGGTGCATATTGTCGGTGGATTGCACCCAACAAAGCCGTTTTCGTACTATATCGACATGGTTAGGGCGATCAAGACAAACTTTCCCCTCGTCAATGTAAAGGCATTTACGGCTGTGGAGATTGATTACTTTTCAAAGATCAGCGGCCTGAGTTATGAAGAGGTTCTAACAGAACTCAAAGAAGCCGGTCTTGATTCCATGCCCGGTGGTGGTGCAGAGGTTTTTTCAGACAGGGTAAGAAAGAAGCTTTATCCCAATAAAATCGGGTTCGATAAATGGTTTGAAGTTCATGCCATTGCCCACAGGTTGGGAATTCCAACAAACGCTACACTGCTTTTTGGGCATATAGAAACAGACGATGAGATCATAGATCATCTGTTTAAGTTGAGGAAATTACAGGAAGAGCATCCCGGTTTTCTGTGTTTTATACCGTTAAGCTTTCATCCCGCTAATACGCCGCTTGAGGGTAAAATCGAAAAGGTTGATGCAGTACGCGAACTCAAGGTTTTGGCTTTATCACGCATAATCCTTGATAACTTTCCCCATGTAAAGGCCTATTGGGTAATGCTTTCGCCCAAAATCGGCCAGATTGGTCTGCATTTCGGCGCAGACGATATAGATGGAACGATCGGTCAAGAGAGAGTAACACATGCTGCGGGAGCGAAAAGTCCTTTGGGTTTGGCGAAGGAGTATATGGTCAATTTGATAAAGAATGCAGGTTTTATACCTGTTGAAAGGGATGCACTATACAACGAGATAGAGGTGTTCAATTGATAGAGCAAATATACGAAAAGGTGTCGAACTTTGAAAGAATAAACAAAGAAGAGGGCGTTAAGTTGCTCAAAGAGAGCGACTTTTTAACCTTGGGCAAACTTGCAAACAGAATTAGATTTAAAAAACACCCCGAGAGGGTCGTTACGTTTATCTTGGATACAAACATAAACTACACAAACATCTGCTATGTGGGTTGCAGCTTTTGTGCATTTTACAGGAAGCCACATGATAGGGATGCATACACGTTGAGCATTTCCCAGCTTGTGGAAAAGATAAAAGAAGCACAATCAAAAGGTATTACAACGGCCCTTATTCAAGGTGGTTTAAATCCAGAATTGCCGTATGAGTACTATTTGAACTTGGTTAAAGAGTTATCGAAAAGCACGGTTCATGTGCATGCGTTTTCGCCGCCTGAGATTGATCTAATGAGCAAAATATCGGGAAAGAGTGTTGATGAAGTGTTTGATGACCTAAAGGATGCGGGTTTGACAACAATGCCCGGCGGCGGTGCAGAGATACTCTCAGAAAGGGTAAGAAAAAGGATATCCCCAAAGAAGATCAGCACGGATAGGTGGATTGAGATAATGGAAAAGGCCCATGAGCATGGAATAAAAACGACAGCTACGATGATGTTTGGTCATGTGGAGACGGAAGAGGATATAATTGAGCATCTGGATAGGATCAGAGAATTGCAAGACAGAACAGGTGGTTTTACGGCTTTTATAG
Source organism: Hippea sp. (assembly GCA_015486705.1). Next base: position 7,339 of record WFRG01000056.1, read on the forward strand.
CGTGGGATTTCAAAAAAGAAAACAATGAGCTCGGTAAGGTTGTAAATAGGACTGTGACGAGCATTGATTATTTGAAGATTGTTGCTATTGCAAGGATATACCTTGACAACTTTGATAACATTCAGGCATCTTGGGCATCTCAAGGCAAGGATGTCGGTGAGCTTGCGCTCCATTTCGGTGCAAACGACATGGGGAGCATGCTTGTTGAGGAAAACGTTATGAGAGAAGCAGGTTTTAGAGCTCAATCCAATGTTGATGAGATTGCGTCCGCAATAAGAAAAGCTGGGTTTAAACCCGTACTTAGAACCACTGATTACAAAATGATAAAGTATTTATAGTTTTTTTGGAGGTATAACTTGAAGATTTCTGAAATTTTTAAACAAAAAAAGGGAACGTTGTCCTTTGAATTTTTTCCGCCAAAAAAAGTAGAAAATGAACATACGTTGTTCAATACAATTGAGGTGCTGAAAAAATACAACCCCGATTTCGTTTCAATAACATACGGCGCTGGTGGGAGTTCTCAAGATAAGACAATAGAATGGACATTGAAAATAAAAAAACAATACGGATTAAACCCTATGATGCACCTTACATGCATCACTGCAACGCGCGAATTTATTGATAAAATAGTAGATACATTAAAAGCAAACAATATTGATAATATTTTAGCTCTAAGAGGTGATC
>WFRG01000057.1 GCA_015486705.1 Hippea sp.
ACAATAGTTCCACAAAACGGGACAAAATCTCCTTTCTTGAAATTTCGTCACCCACATTTATGTAAAAAGCTAAAGCCGAATAGTCCTCTCTTTCGCCAATGCCGTAGATACACGACACACTTGCCACAACAATAACATCCCTACGCGTCATTAAACTCATAACGGTTTTTTGTTTCAGCCTATCTATCTCATCGTTGATCGATGCGTCCTTTGCAATGTACGTATCCGTTCGTGGTATGTATGCTTCCGGCTGGTAGTAATCGTAGTAACTTATGAAATACTCAACGGCATTTTCAGGGAAAAATGTGGAAAATTCGTTATACAGTTGCGCGGCCAATGTCTTGTTGTGTGATATAACAAGAACAGGTTTGTTGATTTTTGCTATAACGTTTGCAATGGTAAATGTCTTACCGCTACCCGTAACGCCCAAAAGGACCTGATACTTAACGCCTCTTTCCAAGTTATTGACAAGCTCATCTATAACCCTCGGCTGATCACCCGCTGGCTCATAATCGCTTACAAGCTTAAATAAACCCATTGTACTAATAGTTCTTCCTTCTAAACAGATCCGTCCTCCTCGATATGATCCTGTCGATAAAGAGAATGCCATCCAGATGGTCTATCTCATGCTGCAGAACAACAGCCTCAAAGCCCTCTGTATCAAATCTATGCTCATTGCCATCTAAGTCGTAGTATTTCACCGTGACTTTCCTTGCCCTGTTTACGTTGCCCGTATAATCGGGAATACTCAAACAACCCTCGCGGGTCTTTATAATGCTGCTCCACTCAACGATCTCAGGGTTTATCATCACAAGCTCACCATGATTGATCTTCTGACCCTTCTTGGTTTTAGACACATCAATCGCTATAACCCTAACCAACTCACCAATTTGTGGCGCGGCTATACCCACCGTGTGTGAATAGTTGTGAAGAGTATCGAGTAAGTCGTGTGCAACAGAAAGTGTGTATTCGTCTACACCTTTTATTTCAGAACAAATCTCCTTTAGCCTCCTATCTGGATATATAACAATATCACGTACAGACATTTAATTATCTCCCTAAAGCTCGTATGTTTCTACTTTGCGCACAGAATAGTCTACATTTATTTTTTCACACGCATCATCAAGTATGCTTTTAAGTTTTTCTTCATCCATAGTTTGTGGCAAATCAATATCCATTATCATAACATAAACTGGAGCATCAGCTTTTGTAAGTCTGGTTCTTAGATCTAAAATGTTGATACCGTTCTCGGCAAAAGCCTTTGAAACAAAATACACTATGCCAACTCTATCTTCACCATAAACCGAAACACTATATAAGTTCTCAGGCTCCTTTGTTTTTACCTCTTCTTTCTCAATTCTTCTTAAGGAAACACTCAATTCAAGGTCCTTTCTTGCCTTTGCAAATGCCTTTTTTAATTCTAAAACTCCATAATTCTTCTCAGATGATATAATGAGCGTCATGGTAAACTGATTACCCAACAGTGTGGATACAGAATCCTCAACCGATATACCCTTTTCATAGAGCACTTCAGATATAGCTGCCACCATTCCAATCCTATCCTTGCTAATAACAGTTAAAGCATAAAAATATTTAGCCATCACACTCCTCCAAAAAAATCTTTATGGCGTTCAATTTTATATACGAAGCCTTTATAATTCAAATGAAAAAAGGCCGGCTAAACCGGCCATTAAGTTTTAAGACTTAAAATACGTAACTAACTTGAGCGGCAACTGTGTCCTGATGCATCTTGATTTCAACTTCTTTACCGTACATTGGTTGATATTGTTGTGGCACTTTACCTGTTTGGTCGTGTTCAAATGCATGAACGTACGCAAATGACACATCGAAACTTTTGGTAATATTATAGGTAAATCCAAACGTTGCATGCGTCTCAACGATAGCAGGGGCAACAATATTCATATACAAATCGTCATCATCTATAGGATCTTTAGCATAGTTAAACCCTGCCCTCAAAGTTAAATAAGGAAGTGCTTTGTATTCTGCACCAAGTGCGAACACCCACTGATTGTCCCAATGAAAATTCCAAGAAGGGGTCTTCATTCCACTGACATCTACTTCATTCATCACATCATGATAATTTATCCATCTTATATCCGTTTCAATTCTTAATTGTTCAATAGGTCTAAAGTTTATACCCAATGCCACTTGTTGTGGCATATCCAATCTCATTTTAACCTTATCAGAAGTTATCATTAAGGCATTGCCCGGTACAGTATTCCATTCAAGTTTTTGCATGTACCTCTTTGACTTGTAAACAAAACCTACCATCCACATATCATTAATTTTATAAACCAAACCCGCATCAAAGCCTATACCATAAGCTGAAGCTGTATCCAATGAGTCCGTATGTACACCTGTTGGTATTCCCCATGGATTATTTCCAACATCAAAATCAAACTCCATCTGTAAAGCCTGATAGACAATAACAGGTGCAAAGCCTATTGACAACTTATCGTTGAATCTGTAAGCACCACCTATAGACATCTCCATCATTTGCAAATTTGAGTATGCTTTCTTTAGCCAACCGTTGTTGTTGGCCAAATTTTCATCATCCCAATCTACACCCATACCGGAAACACCGTACATTCCCATACCAAATACGAAGTGCGGCGTTCCGCAGTTACAACCCATTTTGTTATAGGCAAAACCAGCAGCTGGTACAACAAAAACATTGGAATCGCTATCGTGACCGTTCATTTTTCTTGGAGGCATAAACACTGCGCCACCAATATCAAACATGGTGTTTGAAAGCCAGGCAATTCCAGCTGGATTTTGAATTATCGTCGACGCATCTTGTGGGTTTGCTACAACAGCACCAGCCATACCCAACGATTTTGCACCCGTACCAATCATATAATAACCATTTGTTGCAAAGGAAATGCTCCCCACACCAAAAACCAATCCAGCAGCTATTGCTGCACTAAAG
>WFRG01000058.1 GCA_015486705.1 Hippea sp.
ATCTCAATTCAAGGTATGCGCTTGTGAGTTTTCCCGGTATGGCAATGAGCTTTTTCTTGAGTTCTTCTAAAGTGAATCTTTTCTTTGCCACCACCAATGGGCCGTATTTGTAGCCCATACTTGCTCCACTTGAAAGAATGGCGTACTTGTCAGAGATTGTGGGATATGCAGCCAAAGATATTGCCGTTATGTCTAACTTTTCTTCAATGGCCATCTCGTTTAAAGTTTGAATGTCTTTTAAGATCTGCTCAAACTGGTAACTATTTGTATCGACACCGTTTTCTATGTTTAATCCGTAAAACATGAAAGCATCGTCCGGGTCTGGGCTATGACCAAGTGTAAGAACCCTCTTTTCCATCTTAAACCTCCCTAAGAAACTTGTCTCCATTATACGAAACTTTACTTTCCTGTCCATGTTTTTGTTAAATTTGTATTCCTTGACCAAAGTTACTTTTTTATATATTCTGAATGCGATGTTGAAGGTTGATTTGGTTAAGAAAGCTATGGATTTTATCCTTTACATACTGTCGATTTTGATACTTGTTATCATCGTTTTTTACCTTATCAAACTTGTGTGGGAACTGAAGGATGTTGTCATACACTTTCCTCCATCCAACGAGACAATGTCGAAATCGGTAGAGGAGGTTCTAAATCTTTTTGTTTTGATAGAGTTTTTCAGGGGTGCTGTGTCATACTTTGACTTTGAGAGGATCAAATTGTCGTACATCACTGATGCCGCTTTGGTCTTTGTTTTGCGTGAGGTAATGATTTCTACGTTCTACCATAGATTGGAATACAAAATGGCAATTGCGTATTCCGTTGTTATGATTGTCATTATAGCAATTAGAACTCTAACAATTTTATATACGCCTGATAGAGAGAAAAGGGTGAGGAAGGAGTAGGTTATGCGTTACTCAAAGAGCTTTATCTATACGTTGAAAGAGGAACAGAAAGAGGCAACGATTGTCAGCCACAACTTGCTCTTGAGGGGTGGTTTTATCGTCAAGCTTGCAAGCGGTATCTACAACTATCTGCCTTTGGGATTGAGGGTCATTAGGAAGGTTTCTCAAATTGTCAGGGAAGAGATGGACAAGGCTGGGGCCATTGAGATCCTAATGGCTGCCATCCAACCTGCAGAGTTGTGGAAGGAGTCTGGAAGGTGGCATGAGTATGGAAAAGAGCTATTGAGGATCAAGGATAGGGGTGATAGGGATTTTGTGTTTGGTCCAACGCATGAAGAGGTCGTTACGGACATCGTCAGGCGATACATAAAGGGTTATAAGCAGTTGCCAATAAATTTGTACCAAATACAGACAAAATTTAGGGACGAGTTGAGGCCTCGCTTTGGTTTGATGAGGGGCAGAGAGTTTATCATGAAGGATGCGTACAGTTTCGATAAAGACGAAGAGGGTATGGATATCAGCTACGATAAGATGAGAGAGGCTTACTACAACATATTTAGAAGGTGTGGCTTGAATTTTAGGAGTGTCGAGGCAGATACGGGTTCTATTGGTGGCAAGGATTCTGAGGAGTTTATGGTTTTGAGCCAAACGGGTGAGGATGAGATTGTTGTATGTGATAACTGCGATTTTGCATCCAACGTTGAAAGGGCGACGAGTGTTGTAGAGGATGAGCCCGGTGAAGAGCTTGAATTAAGAAAGATTACAACACCAGATAAGGAGACAATCAGGGATGTTTGTGAATTCTTAAAAGCAGACCCAAGGTATTCAGCCAAAGCTTTGGTTTATAAAAACGAAAAGGGCGATTATTTCTGTTTCTTTATCGAGGGTGATGATGAACTTAATTTGATAAAGGCTGAAAGAGTAACTGGTTCTGTTGAACTTGAAATGGTTAGCGATGAGGAGCTTAAGAGTCTGGGTTTAGAGAAGGGTTACATTGGACCTGTGAACTTCCCTAATAAGAACGTTAGGGTGATTTGTGATAAGAGGATAACAAAGAGGAACAACTTGGTTGTTGGTGCCAATGAGCATGGTTTCCATCTAATGGGTGCAAAGTTTGGCAGGGACTTTGACTTTGAGGTTGCGGATTTAAGGGTAGTCAAAGAGGGTGAGATTTGTCCGAAGTGTGTTAAGGGAAAGCTAAAAAAGATAAGGGGCATAGAGGTTGGTCATATATTCAAACTGGGTCAAAAGTACTCAAAGGCCATGAATGCCGTGTTTTTGGATGAGAATGGCAAGGCAATACCGTTTTATATGGGTTGCTACGGTATAGGTATAGGGAGAACGGCGCAGGCTGCTGTTGAGCAAAACCACGACGAGTATGGAATTATCTGGCCTATGTCCATTGCCCCGTTTGAGATAGAGATCGTGAGTTTGGATACGAGAAATGAACAGTTGAGGAACTACTGCGACGATCTGTACAGCAAGATGGTAAAAGAGGATCTGGATGTGCTCTACGACGACAGGGATGAAAGGGCAGGTGTGAAGCTGAACGATATGGATTTGATAGGTATACCCATCAGGGTTATTGTGGGCAAAAAGTCGTTTGAAAATAGCGTTGCAGAGGTTTCTTTAAGAAGGGATAGAAAAAAAGATCAGGTTAGGCTGGAGGATGTTATTGATAAAGTGAAGGAGCTAAGGGATAAGCTTTTCAAAGAACTTGAGGAGGTGAGGAGATGACAAAGGAAGAGGTGAAACAGCTAAAGGATAAATTGGGTTACAAGAATAACAATGGCTGGCTAAAGACCGATAAGGATAGGATTTTTGAATTTGCCGAAAGCTACAAATCATTTATAGGAAAGTGTAAAACGGAGAGGGAAACGGTAAAGTTTGTGAAGGAAGAATTTGAGAAGAGGTCAAGAAAAGACGATTTCTTTGTTGTTAACAGGAGCAAGTGTATAGCGCTTGTTAGGTTGGGTGATGGATTTGGTATGAAGCTTATCGCAAGCCACATCGATTCGCCGAGGATCGACCTGAAACAGAATCCGTTGTTTGAGGATACGGAGTTGGCTTTGTTCCATACGCACTACTACGGCGGCATAAAGAAATACCAATGGTTTAACATACCCCTTGCTATACACGGTATCATTGTTAAGTCAAATGGTGAGATTGTTGATATTTGCATTGGCGAGGATGACAACGATCCAATGTTTGTGATACCCGATCTTCTGCCTCATTTGTCCCATAAGGTTCAGGACGACAAGAAGGTCAAAGAGGCATTTGAGGCTGAAAAGATGAACTTGATCGTCGGCAGTATCCCATTGGATGATGAGGAGAAGGATGCCGTTAAGCTTAACGTTTTGAGGATTTTAAACGAGAAATATGGCATTATTGAAGAGGACTTTATTTCGGCAGAAATTACACTTGTTCCGGCTTTGAAGCCTAAGGATTTAGGTTTCGATAGGGGTTTGATTGCAGCATACGGTCATGACGATAGAATCTGCGCCTTTTGTTCAAAGGAGGCGTTTTTTGATGCAGACTCCAAAAAGACAATTGTTGCACTGATGGTGGATAAAGAGGAGATAGGCTCTGATGGCAATACGGGCGCAAAATCGAGATTTTTACTCGATGTTGTGGTTGAGATACTGAGAAGAAAGGGTATATCGCCCGATTTTGTAAATGTGGGTGAGTTTTTGAAGAGTTCTGAGGTGCTTAGCGCCGATGTGAATGGTGCTGTGAACCCGATGTACAAGGATGTCCATGAGAAGGACAATGCAAGCTATATCAATCACGGCGTTGTATTGACAAAGTTCACAGGTCACGGCGGTAAGTACATGGCAAATGACGCATCGGCAGAGTTTGTGGGTAAGATCAGAAGGATTTTTAATGATGCCAATGTTAAATGGCAAATTGGTGAATTAGGTAAAGTGGACGAGGGTGGCGGCGGCACGATTGCTAAGTACTTAGCCGTTTGGAATATGGACGTTGTGGACTGTGGACCAGCGTTGATTTCCATGCATTCGCCCTATGAGATTGCCTCCAAACTCGATTTATTTGAATCTTACAAAGCTTACAAGAGCTTTTATGAAAGCGACTGATAGTTAATGGAGCTAAATGGGTTTTTAAAGATTATAGAATATTTACATAGTGGAAAAGATAAAAAAAATGGGTGGAGTTGGCTTTTAAAAGAGTTAAAACTTGTTCTTAGTGTAAATTCTATTTTCTTTGCCAAAGTCATAGATGAGGATACATTTGACTGTTTTAGCTCAGAAAATGTGAAACCACCTCCGGAAGCACTGAAAAATTCCATTGCGTCCCATACTATAAAACAGAAAAGGGTATTGAAGGTCGACGATTATCCGCAATCGGAATATGCGAAGGACTATTGGGTTGAGAAGGGTGTAAAGTCCATAATCAGTGTTCCCGTGATGTTTTCTGGCGAGGTTTTTGGTGCATTGCAAATTGTGAGTTTCTCGAATGAGTGTGTTGATGATAATGTTGTTGAAACACTGAGAGCCTTTGCTGAGATTGTGTCTTTTGTGCTCTATTACAAGAAAAAAACCGAGTCTACTAATAGAATCCTGAAGTTGATGGTTAAAGAATTTGAATATTTTTATTCGCGTAAACTACCGGATTTTTTTGATAAGAGAAATTTGAAGAAGTGGGTTGTTGAATATTTGAGAAACATAATGGACATTACAAACTCCTCAGCTGTGGGTTTTGGATTCCCAAAGGAGCA
>WFRG01000059.1 GCA_015486705.1 Hippea sp.
GGATATATTTATATGTATATATCTTTTAATCCTCTTGATTATTTTAAATTATTTAGGCGACTTTTTAATTATGACAGATACATGACATGGCAGCTTTGGTTTTATCTTTTTTATTGAAGACATGGCAACATTAAGATTCTGCTTTCCGTTAAATGCTATTGTAAAAAATGTTGTCCCTTTCTTTACTTGGATGGCATTGCCAACGACCTTACCAAAACTTAACTGCATACCAGTCTGGAGACGGTCAGCTCCTGCTCCTGTTAACATCTTATTTTCTCTTAAGACATGATGGGGATAAACATTTATAGCAAAATAAAAGTTACCTTTCCCCATGATTTTTTCAAATTCTCTATTAATCAATCTTCTTGATGCCTCAAGAGCGTTATCCCTCACCTGAAGGGTTCCCTGGCTGACAACCTTAAGAACATACTCGAAAGAATCATTATTAAATCTTTGAGAATCTCCCATAACAAATTTCTGTATTTTTAAAGGTGGCACAGTCTTAATAAAACTTTTTGCTCTTGATTTACTCCTTCTTGTATATGGCCTCTTAACATTACGCCATGCTGATGCTTTTTTTATACTCATTTTGTCTTTTGTTTTATTTTTTATCTAATCTTTAATCAATAATCTTAACTTGAGTTCCAAGAGCCTGACCAGGCAGTCCCTTCTCAAATAAAGCCCTCAAATGACCGGCATTACCATGCAACTTTGTGATTTTACCTCTAATAATTTTTGGTTGTTTGCCTGAGCTCTTCCATTCAACGGTTTTACCTATAAGCTTTTCAGCTTTTTCTTTATTAAAACCATCAATGATTAGGATAAACTGCCTCGGTTTATAATTATGCAGAGACCTTCTGAAACTTGCAACAGTTGCTTCCTTCACGTTCAAGTATTTTTTTTCCATTTTAGTATTTATGTTAAATGATTAAGTCCATTTTTAAAGGTTTCGAAGGATGATTTATAATACCCTACTTAGTTTATATTACTAATTTTATTTTAACACAAAGATAGTTAAGACAAAGAATGTAAGACTCATACTCTGCTTAGCCTGTATAACTTGTTCCTATTGCGGCTTTTGCTGACCTTAGATAGTTTTGTTCTACATCTTTATATGCTTTGGCTAACTCTTTCGTTACACTTGGGCCGACAGCTTTTAATGCACTATCAAAATGTTTCTTCTTAACTTGCTTGGCATTTTTGTTTTCTCTTAAAGCAAGTATACCTGCTTCTTTGCATAATGCAGCAAGATCTGCTCCGACAAAGCCATCTGTTTTTTTTGCAATAATTTTAAGATCAACATCTTTTCCAAGAGGCATTTTTTCTGTATGAATCTTTAAAATATTCAATCTTGATTCTTCATTTGGAACATTAACAGAGACTATCCTATCAAAACGGCCAGGCCTTAGTAATGCTGCATCAAGTATATCTGGTCTGTTTGTGGCAGCTATAACAACTATATCTTTTAATTCCTGGAGACCATCCATCTCACTCAGAAGCTGATTCAACATTCTTTCTGTGGCTTTACTTCCTGTGTCATATCCTCTTCTCGAGGCTATACTATCAATTTCATCAAAGAAAATTATGCAAGGTGAAACTTGCCTTGCTTTGCTAAATATTTGCCTTATAGCTTTTTCAGATTCACCAACCCATTTACTAATTAAGCTAGGGCCTGCCACATGAATAAAATTAGCTTCTGACTCAGAAGCAACAGCTTTTGCCAGCAATGTTTTACCTGTTCCGGGAGGGCCGTATAATAAAACACCTTTTGGTGGCTCGATACCTAAACGTCTAAATGAATCGCTGTATTTTAAAGGCCATTCAACAGCTTCCTTTAAATTCTGTTTAACTCTTTCCAAGCCCCCAATATCCTTCCATTTAATATTAGGAGTTTCAATTAAAACTTCTCTCATAGCTGAAGGTCTCACTATCCTTAAAGCATTCTTAAAATCTTTATCAGTAACCTGAAGTTTTTCTAAGACATCCCTAGATAATTGTTTCTCTTCAAGATTTATTTTCGGTAAAACTCTTCGTAAGGCTGACATAGCTGCCTCTTTGCATAATGCAGCAAGATCTGCTCCGACAAAGCCATACGTTATAGAGGCGATATGATCAATATCAACATCCCTTGTTAAAGGCATACTTCTCGTATGAATCTTCAGTATATTTGATCTGCCTTTTTTATCAGGAACACCTACTTCGATTTCCCTATCAAAACGGCCTGGCCTTCTCAAAGCAGGGTCAAGAGCATTAGGACGATTAGTTGCCCCAATCACAATAACTTTTCCTCTTGCTTTAAGACCATCCATCATAGTCAAAAGTTGAGAAACAACCCTTCGCTCAACTTCACCATAGCTCTCCTCACGTTTCGGTGCTATAGCATCTATCTCATCTATAAAAATAATACTTGGAGCATCTTTTGATGCCTGCTCAAATATGCCTCTAACTTTTTTTTCACTCTCTCCATAAAACTTAGACATAATCTCAGGACCATTCAATAGAATAAAATTAGCCTCTGACTCATTAGCTACAGCCTTTGCCAGCAATGTTTTTCCTGTTCCGGGAGGGCCATATAATAAAACACCTTTTGGTGGCTCGATACCTAATCTTGAAAAAACCTCTGGATGCTTTAAAGGTAATTCAACCATCTCCCTGATTTTTTTAATCTCTTCATCAAGACCACCTATATCCTCATATGTAACATCAGGCACCTTTTCTTCAGTAACTTCAAGAGCTTTTGGGCTTACATTAATTAGAGTTGTATCAGTTATTCTAACAGGACCCTTTGGCTGTGTGGAGGCAACAATAAATCTTACAGAACCAAAACCAGGAAATGTTGTACCACCAAATGCCTCACCAAAAATACCCATTATCTCTTCAAAACTATTTTCCATTATATCTCTCCTTCGGCGAGTCCCGCCGAGAACAAGAATATCACCTGTAATAACTGCCCTTCCAAGAAGTCCACGCTTTGCAACTTCTGGAGACATTTCAACCATGATATCTTTTCTAGCAGGGGCTATAGTAACTTTTTTTGCATCTGCTATCTCTATCTTTTTTATAATAACATACTCACTAAGACTTGTTTTAGCATTCCTTCTTATAATGCCATCTATTCTTATAATACCTTCACCAATATCTGCAGGATAAGCCCTATCAGCTATGGCAACAGTCTGCCTTTCACCCATTATAGAAACAACATCCCCTGGGCGTATTCCGATTTTACGCATTATACTGCTATCTATCCTTGCCACACCCTTATACGCATCCTCCTGTAATGCTTCAACAACCCTTAATTTCACTTCATTCATTTTTGAATCTTTGATTTTTTAATATCTTAAATTTTTCTTATTTTTTATTTTTATTATTCAAATGTTAAGGCAATTTTTTTTGCCTCTTCAAAACATACATTTGCTATTTGATTAAATATTTTTTCCTGTTCTTGTAAAAAGTTAACAACCTCTTTAGGTATGCTCACTGTATAACTATTTCCAACAACACGTAATTTGACTTTAAAAACTTTGTTTTTTAGCTGTTTAAATTTATTATACTCAGCAATATCTTGAGGATGGTATATACGCGTTCCACATTTCGGGCACTGCCAAAACCTTATATCGAAGCCGTTTCTATGAAGAACACCTTTATCCATTTGTTTATGGCACTTATCACACAAGACGGTAGTATCAAATATATCTGTGCTTCTACCTGTTTCTGCTGGTTGTGTCGGTTGCTTAATCCCACCGGTCAATTTTATATTTTTTATTCTTACATTCATTTTATAATCTCAATTTTTATTTATCTCTTTATTTACCCAC
>WFRG01000060.1 GCA_015486705.1 Hippea sp.
ATTTTATTCCACTACTACCGCAAAACATCGATAGAAACAAGATTGAGGACTTGAAAACCAAGTCTTTACAGGCGGTTCCTTAGACGCTTACAATACATTAGGAATCGGTCATGGTGATTTCAAGAAACGATTATTGCGTCATAATTCATCTTGTCAACTTGTAAACAAAGAAAAAGAAAAACCGGTTTTTCGAGAAGTTGATGCCTTAGAAGTTAAAGCATTATTTTCTTCTCAACAAGTAGAAATTATATCACCAACTGGTCATGTCTTACGTTTACCTTTCGTTGATCCATTAGAGGCCATTGAGGTGTTTCTAAGATCATGATTCAGCTAACTCCCCATATGAAAATTTATCAGTGTGTTGAGCCTGTCGATTTCAGGAAAGGTATTGATGGCTTAGCAGCAATATGCAGGCAACATCTAAAACATGACCCATTTGACGGAACATTATTTGTTTTTACGAATAGAAAAAAGACCTCTATTAAACTTCTAGTTTATGATGGCCAAGGTTTCTGGCTTTGTCAGAAACGTTTATCAAGAGGTCGCATAAAACATTGGCATAATTCTGATAGTTCCCTTAGTGCCCCACAACTGAACGTTCTTCTATATAATGGCTCACCTTTCGAAAGTAAACTTCAAGAACCATGGAAAAAAATATAAAAAACACTGGTACATTTGTTCAAGCAGCTGTATATATGACGAATGAGAAAGAGAAAAACAAATTTTATTGATCTGACAATGGAACAAGTTTCCGATTTAGTTCAATCAGTAAAGAAATGTAATCTATCAGAAGAACAGCAGAAAATAATCTTGGTTCTAATAGAACAGATCGTTGATATTAAAAGGACTTCTGACGAACGAAAAGCAGCCCTTAATAGAGCCAAGAGACTCTTAGGAGCTTCAACTGAAAAAGATAAAAAAGCTCAATCTGAAACAAAGCAGAATAAGAAAAAAGGGCATGGTCGCAATGGTGCAGATAAATATAAAATTACTCATACCTATAACCATGAACATGAGTTAAAAGCAGGCAGTCTATGTGACTTATGCGGAAAAGGGAAGTTAGGAAAAATGGCTCCTAAAACAATTATTCGATTAATTGGACAACCTGCCATAATTGCAGAACTACACCGCCCAGAAAGATTACGTTGCTCAGCTTGTGGAGCAATATTTACTGCTAAGTTACCAGAGGAAGTTGGAGATGAGAAAAACACTGCTTCTGCAAATGCATTAGTTGCTGTATACCGTTATGGAATGGGAGTTCCAAATTATCGTCTTGCTACTATGCAAAAGGCTGTCGGAGTTCCATTACCAGCATCTACACAGTATGAAATGTCTGAGATGCTATGGACCAAGATTGTTCCTATTCATAAAGAGCTTATAAGACAAGCTGCAAATTCTTCTATTTTCTATACTGATGATACAACGGGAAAGATCCTGGAATTAATGAAAGATAAAGAAAAGCGAAAAGCAAAAGGTGAGAGGGTTGGTATTTTTACGACTGGCATTGTTGCTAAAAATGCTCATACAATCAATCTCTTTTTTACTGGAAGCAAGCATGCTGGAGAAAACTTTGCCGATTTACTAGACTTAAGAACCGACTCGGACACACCAATCCAAGTTGGTGATGCTGCTACGAGAAATATTCCTAAGAATCATATGACCAATCTTGTATTGTGCTTGGTGCATGCTAGGCGAAACTTCTATGATTGCGTTGACAACTTTGATGACGATGCCACATATGTAATTGACCAAATTGCATCTATTTATAAAAATGAAAAGGTAATTACTAACAAAGCCATGAGTCCGGAAGATAGATTGAAATACCATAAGAAATATTCTGAACCCATAATGACGAAGCTTTTGAAGTATGCTAAAGATAAAATTGAGAATAAAAAAGTAGAGCCCAATAGTGCTATTGGTAGTGCTTTCAGATACTTAATTAAACACTGGGAAAACCTCACAAAATTTTGCAATACTGTTGGAGCTCCACTTGACAATAATACTGCTGAAAGGCTGATTAAAAAAGCTGTGCTACACAGAAAAAATAGCCTATTCTATAAAACTGAAGATGGAGCTAAAGTTGGCGATGCAATTATGAGTATAATTCAAACCACAATTTCGGCAGAGGTAGATCCATTTGAATATCTAATAACTCTGCAAAAAAATAGTAAAGCAGTTGCCAAAAACCCTCAGCTATGGTTGCCTTGGAATTACAATAAGATGCTAAAGAGCATTAGCTGATTTCTAGAAACTTCATCACATTCTAAAATGAATAAAACCAACATAACCAGATAAATCTACTAAATCAAGCAAGTTTGCCGAAGGCACACAATAATTGATCATTATTTAAAAGCAACTTTAAGATACTTTCACTAGGCATTTCTTCTGGGAGTTTTATAACCTGAATGCTAATACTTGCTCCATCCCTTGGAGAAATAAATTTCGTTACGATATTTGGCTGATTGCCCTCTTTTTGGAGCCAATGAACAGGATATCGGATCCAACCTTTTAAACCCTTTGCCTTAGGGTGTGAGTCAAAATCAAATCTTTTAAGAAAATCACCAGAAGCTAGGCCCATTGGGCTTAATATCGCAGCAGGATGGAAGACTAACAATGGTTTTAAAGTTTCTAGGTCAGCATCTAGCTTTGCACGGGATTTAACAAGTGCTAAAAAGTGTTTGGCTTCTACACGGCCTATTGTTTTTCCAAATAGCCAAGGAAATATTTTTTTCTTTTCTGGCATCTTTTTTACAAGTTTTTTTGTCATGTTAAACATTTCTTTGCGAAATCTTTTCAAAGTAAACTTATTTTGCGAAGAAGTTTCAAGGG
>WFRG01000061.1 GCA_015486705.1 Hippea sp.
AAGCTTGCACTATCCCAAACACCACAGGCATTCGATTTTAAGAGATTGGTCAACATAATGAAGAAGTACGTGGATGAGGTTGAGTTTACGGATGAGGCGGCGTTGTGGGAGAAGTTCTACGGAAAAGTTAAATTGGTTGAGGGGTCAAAGAGGAATATAAAGATCACTACAAAGGAGGATCTGGAAATAGTAAAATGTCTTTTAGAATAGGTTTCGGCTACGATGTTCATAGATTTGGTAAGAACAGAAAGCTGATTTTGGGTGGTGTAAGCATAAATTATGAATATGGCTTATTGGGGCATTCGGATGCTGATTGCTTAACACATGCCATTTGTGATGCGTTAATTGGTGCATTAGGATATGGAGACATTGGAGAACTCTTTCCGGATACAGACCCCAAATACAAAGATATAAAGAGTCTGTTTTTTCTAAGTAGGATAAAAGAATTAATAAATGAAGCGGGTTTTGAGGTCATAAATATAGATGCCACTGTGGTAATGCAGGAACCAAAAATAGCACCTTATAAAAAAGCTATGGAAAAAAATATAGCAAACGCTTTAAAGATAAATCCAGAAAAGATAAACATTAAGGCAAGTACAACAGAATTTCTGGGATTTGAAGGAAGAAAAGAGGGTGTAAGCGCCTACGCCGTAGCAATGCTTGAGGAGGCAAATTATGGGAGAATTTGGTAAAATTTTAGTACTTTTGGGTGCTGTTTTGATATTTATAGGATTGTTTTTTATATACATGCCAAATTTAACAAAAATACCATTCGGCAAGCTACCTGGGGATATTGTAATAAAAAAAGAAAACTTTACATTCTACTTTCCCCTTGCAAGCAGTATTATTTTAAGTATAATTTTAACCGCTATTTTTTATTTTTTGGGAAGAAAGTAAGGAGGTTACTTTATGTTTTCACTGATTCCAACAGCTTATGCGGCAGGAAAGGCAGCTGGACAACCGGGCATGCTTGAACAGCTCTTACCATTAATTTTAATTATCGTTGTTTTCTATGTATTCTTGATTTTACCGCAACAAAAACAAAAAAAGAAACACAAAGAATTCATAGAATCATTAAAAAGAGGTGATAAAATCATAACATCAAGCGGAATATACGGTACAATAGTTAAAGTTGGCGAAAGGGATTTGACAATAGAAGTGTCAGATGGGGTTAACTTAAAAATCACGAAAAGTAGTGTAGCCGCAAGGCAATAAGCTTTAAGGAAAGGTTAGTCAGATGAAAACATCCACTTGGATTAAGTTAATAATTGTTCTTTTAGTTGTTGCTATATTTGGAGCTTATACCTTGCCAACCGTTATTGGGAAGAAAAACACCAAATATATATCTGAGCTTGTTGGAGATGTTTTACCAACAGATACAATAAATTTGGGTCTGGACTTAAAAGGTGGAATGCACCTTGTTTTGGGTGTAGAAACAGATAAAGCGCTGTTTACTGTTCTATCAAGAGCTGCGAGTAATCTACAACAGCAACTATTGAATGCAAAGATTGCGGCGGATAGTGTAATACCTTCGGGCAAAGATGCAACAATCAAAATAACCCTTGTTGATCCAAAGGATGCGGATAAAGCGGTAAATATAATAATGAACAACTTTCCCAACTACAAGGTTGTCTCTGAAGGCCAGCCGATAGTAATAAAACTCAAAGAACAGATAGTTGAAAAGATAAAAAAACAGGCCGTTGAGCAGGCTATAAACGTAATAAGAAACAGGGTTAACCAGTTTGGTGTAACAGAGCCCACAGTTGTTAGGGCAGGTGAGGATCACATAGTCGTAGATCTGCCGGGCATAAAGGATGCAAACAGAGCTGTCAAATTGCTTGGCGAAACGGCAAGACTTGAATTACACCTTGTGGATGATTCTGTTAGTGTTGCAGACGCACTAAACGGAAACCTACCACCCGACGATGAAATTCTTTATGAAATCAAAAGAGATCCAACAACTGGAGAAATTACAAAAGTTCCATTTGTTGTTAAAAGAGAACCTATTATAACGGGAGATATGATAACAAACGCACATGTAATGTTCGGTGGAACCTTGAACCAACCTTATGTCGCTTTTGAGCTAAATTCTGAAGGTGCAAAGATTTTTGCAGATTTCACGGCCACACACATAGGAAAACGGCTCGCTATAGTTCTAGATAATGCAATTTATTCTGCGCCTGTAATTCAAAGCAGAATAGGTGGCGGTAGGGGTGAAATCACAGGTAATTTCACACTTGAAGAAGCACATGACCTTGCGCTTGTTTTACGCAGCGGTTCATTGCCTGCACCTGTCAAGATCTTGCAAAAGGTAACGATCGGCCCTTCTTTGGGTAAGATCTCTATAGAGAAGGGTAAGAAGGCTATGATCTTCGGTGCTTTGGCTGTGATCCTCTTTATGATCTTTTACTATCGATTGTCGGGTCTCCTTGCAGACCTCGCAATGGTTTTGAACATAATCATCATATTCGGGACAATGGTAATGCTTCATGCTACATTGACGTTGCCTGGTCTCGCCGGCATTGCCTTAACAGTCGGTATGGCTGTGGATGCAAATGTCTTGATCTATGAGCGCATAAGGGAAGAGCTTCTCATTGGTAGGAGCGTCCATGATGCTGTAAATACGGGCTATGCAAGGGCGTTTATAACAATCCTCGATGCCAATATAACAACTTTGATTGTAGCGTTGATTCTGTATCAGTTCGGTAGCGGCCCTGTTAAGGGTTTTGGAATAACAATGGCAATAGGACTTTTAGCCAACATCTTTACAGCTGTAACATTCACAAAGACCGTATTCGACATTGTGCTTGAGAAATTCAGACCCCAAAGGTTGAGTATTTAGAGGAGCGTGAAATGGTTCAAATAATTAAGCCTGGCATTTTGATAGATTTTGTGTCCAAATTTAAATTGGCTGTGTCTATTTCGATTATTTTAATCATAGTCGGCATTGGTCATCTGATCATAAAAGGGCCCAAACTAGGTATAGAATTCAAGGGTGGGACTTCTATTCAGCTTGAGTTTGATAAACCGATAAAGGTTACTCAACTTAGAGATGCTATTAAGGATTCAAAGATCTTCAGCGATTCGAGGATACAGAACATAGGTAGCTCAAACAAAAGATTCATTGTATACACGAAGGTTTCCACCTCTTCAACGACAAAAAGCATTGAGGACACGTTGAAACCGCTGCTTAAAAGCAAATTCGGCGACACATTCAAGATTTTAGAAGTGGACATGGTAGGTCCGAAGATCGGTAAAGAGTTTAGGGATAAGGGCATAATTGCTATTGTACTGTCACTGATTGCAATTCTGATATACATAAGCCTAAGATTTCAATACAGGTTTGCCTTCGGTGCAATACTTGCTTTAATTCACGATGTTCTAATTACCGTGGGCTTCTTGAGTTTGTTTGGTTATGAGTTTACACTCGATGTTGTTGCGGCCATTCTGACGATAGTGGGTTATTCGGTCAACGACACGATTGTTATATTCGACAGGATCAGAGAAAAGGTTAAGTCTAACAGAAAGTTATCGAACGTTGAGGCTATAAATCAGGGCGTCAGTGAAACGCTCTCAAGGACCGTTTTAACGGCAGGCACAACGCTGTTTGTCGTTTTAGCCCTGTTTTTGTTCGGTGGACATGCATTAAAAGGTATGTCATTTGCTTTGCTTGTGGGTATAATCTCCGGTACATATTCTTCAATCTTCATAGCTTCGCCAACACTATTGTTGTTCAAGGGTCAACTTATACCTGAAAAGAAAGAGGTAGAATCAACGGACAGGTTTAAGCAACAGATCGAGTTTGACATTAAGCAAAGGGGTGGTTAAAGGTTCAGCTTGAAACCTTACTGTCCCTTTTCAGGGATAAGAAGAAAGCCTACCGTATTATCCTTCATATAACCTCTGAACATCGTTTATACATAGAGTTTAAGGGCAGCTTGCAGAGGCTTTACGAGCATCTAAAGAACGCACAAGACTCAGACAGGTCTCTTTTGTACTTTCACGACTTTATTGTGAATTCGACAGCAAAATCCACAATATTCGAGCTTCTGATTTCGTTCAAGGTTGTTGGAGAGATCCTGTTTGGCATATTCTCGCAATCTGAGACGCTGTCTGTTTTTCTCGTAAACAACCCGGAGTATTTCTTTTGGTTGATTGAAAACGAGACGCTTGCAAACAAAAGGGGTAAAAGGGATTACTATACAGAGGCAGAA
>WFRG01000062.1 GCA_015486705.1 Hippea sp.
CGGAGATGTGTATAAGAGACAGGTCTACGATATTAGATGCCATGTACTTTGGAAAACCCATAATAGCAACATCAGTAGGAGGGATACTTGATATAATAAAACATCAACATAATGGCTTGTTAATAAAACCAAAAAATTCAAACGAAATAGTAAATGCCATACTAACGCTATATAAAGACAAAAACCTTAGGGAAAAACTATCCAAAAATGCAAAAAAAGATTCATCTAAGTTCTCTATGAGCAATATGATAAATTATTATTTACAAGCTTATGAGAAGCACTTAAAATAAAAAACGGAGGAGAAATAATGAACTTTCCAACAGTCAGGCCAAGAAGGTTGAGAAGAAATCAAACAATAAGGGATATGGTCGCAGAGACCACTCTAACAATTAACGATTTTGTCTATCCCATTTTCGTAATCGAAGGCAAAGACATAAAAAATCCTGTCAAATCCATGCCAGGCATATATCAGCTATCACTTGAATATGCAATTGAAGAGGCAAAAGAGGCTTTCGATTCAGGTATAAGGTCCGTAATTTTATTTGGCATACCAGAAAAAAAGGATGAAATGGGTAGCGAGGCATACGCAGAAGATGGCATTATTGCAAGGGCAATACATGAGATAAAATCCAAACTGCCAGACTTGATCTTCATAGCCGATGCCTGCCTGTGTGAATATACATCACATGGTCATTGCGGCGTTTTGGACAAAAATGGCAATGTGTTGAACGATAAAACACTTGAGCTTTTAAAGAAAGAGGCCTATGTCTATGCCAAGATGGGCGCAGACATCATAGCACCAAGCGGTATGATGGACGGCATGGTTAAAGCCATAAGGGAATCTTTGGACGAAAACGGCTTTGAAAATGTGGCTATTATGTCGTATTCTGCAAAATACTCATCGAACTTTTATGGACCTTTCAGGGATGCAGCAGAATCGGCACCCGCCTTTGGCGATAGAAAGTCATACCAGATGGACTTTAGAAACGCAAACGAGGCTATAAAGGAGATGATGCTTGATATAGAAGAGGGAGCCGACTTTTTAATGGTCAAACCGGCACTAGCTTATTTAGATGTAATTAGGATGGCAAAAGAGAGGTTTCCTTATATACCACTTGCTGCTTACAATGTGAGCGGTGAGTATTCTATGGTGAAAGCAGCAGGCCAGATGGGGTGGATAGATGAGAAGGCAATCATGGTAGAAATACTAACGGCCATAAAGAGAGCCGGTGCAGACATCATAATTACATACTTTGCAAAAGATATAGCAAAAATTTTAGGAGGTTGATATGCAAAGAATATTAGCCTGTGACGATAGTGAATTTGTGAGAAAAATGATTAAGAGGGAGTTGGAAAGTTCTTTCGATGTGGTTTTATTCGAGGACGGTTTAGCGGCTTATGAGCATTTAAAGGAAGATCCAAATTTCGACTTTGCCATAATTGACGGTGAAATGCCAAACATGAGCGGATGGGAATTGATAAAAAGAATTAAAGGGGAACTTAAACTGCACGATTTGCCAGTTATAATGCTAACCGCAACAGATGAAGATTTTTTTAAAAATGAGGCGTTCGATTTAGGCGCTTTTGACTACTTAAAAAAACCATTTAAAACTGGAGAACTACAGAAATATATAAAAACATTCTTTAAAAGCGAGGGGTTTAGAGAAGGCAAAGCACTTGTTGTTGAGGATTCCATTGCCCAGAACAAAACAATCTGCCATCAATTAAAAGAAAAAAATATTTGGCCTATCAGTGCATATTCGGGCGAAGAGGCGGTTAAAAAATTGGTCAGCGGTGCAGATATTGATGTAATTTTAATGGATATACATCTACCCAAAGCAAGCGGAATTGATGTTGCAAAGGTATTGAAAAAAGATGAAAGATTCTCAACTATGCCCATAATAGGAATAACTTCTGCGTCAGGAGCTGAGGCTGTTGAAATAATGAAAGAGGCATTTGAGGCAGGCATTGATGACTTTTTAACAAAACCTTACAACATGGTTGAGTTTTATGCTCGGGTAAAGGCAAATATTAACAGAAGCAAGTTAATGAAAAAACTCAAAGAAGAATCTGAACTAGATTTTTTAACGCGTCTCTACAACAGAAGAACGCTGTTTAGATTTTTAGAACATTTAGTAGCAATTGCAAAAAGGAACAGTAAGAGTCTATCCTTTATAATTTTGGATTTGGATAAGTTCAAAAATGTAAACGACACATACGGCCATCAAACGGGCGATGAGGTGTTAAAAAATACGGCCAACCTGATTAAATCGAGCGTTAGAAAAGCGGATGTCGCTGGAAGGTTTGGAGGTGAGGAGTTCTGTATTGTCATGCCTCACACAGATTTAAAGAATGCCTGTGTAGCATCAGAAAAAATAAGAGAGACAATAGAAAAAAACGGCATAGAGGTTGGCGGCAGAAAGATAGAGGTAACTGTATCGTTGGGTATATCGGAACTGGACAGCAATGACGACATAAATACGCTCATAAAAAAGGCCGACACGGCACTGTACAAAGCAAAAGAGACGGGCAGGAATAGAAGCGTAGCCTACAAAGATGGAAAATTCCTGTCCTGCCAAGCAAAATAGCTCACTGCTCTAAAATGTGCTTTATGGCCTCGTTTATATGGCCAATAACGTCAATGGGCTGTAAACTTTCGTAGGTAAGGCCGTTTTCTATGGCAATGTCCGCTGCGAGACCGTGTAGGTAAACACCGTTAATGGCAGCCTGAACAGGGTCATAACCTTGAGATAAAAATGCACCAATCATACCGCTTAACACATCGCCACTGCCACCTGTAGCCAAACCCACATTGCCCGTAGTATTTATGTAAATTTTACCGTTTGGCGTTGCAATTAGCGTATCCGCCATCTTTAACACTAATATAACATTAAAATCTTTAGCGAACTGTCTCACAAGCTCCAATCTATTTTTAACCACATCCTTTGTATCCATACCAAGCAGCCGTGCAAATTCCTTCGGATGCGGCGTTAAAACGGTTGGAGCTTTTCTTTCTTTTAATTCGTCTTTAAAAAACGCAAGGCAGTTCAGTCCATCCGCATCGATTATCATGGGTTTATTAACGGTTAGAAGCCTTTTAACAAGCTCCTTTGTATCATCAGAAATACCCAGACCCATACCCAGACAAACAGCATCCTTATTTGATACAAAATCAACAACTTCCTCTATGGAACCTTCGGAAAAATGACCATTGAAGGATTGAACAGGATAGCTCATAGCCTCAAGAACGCTCGATTCAAAGGCCGTATTGATGGAATCCGGGATCACGGCGCTCACAAGGCCTATACCGCATCTTAGAGCGGCTTTTGATGCCATAATTACTGCACCGGATTTACCCAACGAACCACCGATTATGGCTAAATGTCCAAAATTACCCTTATGCGCAGTTTCATCCCTAAAGAAAAGTTCTATCTCACCATCGTCCAAAGCAATAAAATCGGGATCGAACTCATCAATTACGTACTTGGGAGTGGATATATCGACAACCTCCACATCACCAGCGTAGGATCTACCCGGATACAAGAAATGACCCGGCTTTGCCAAAG
>WFRG01000063.1 GCA_015486705.1 Hippea sp.
CCTTTGAAGCTGCTGCTAAAGAAATAGGACCCGCCTTTAAAAAGCTTATCTGGAAACGCACACCTAAATCAAAGCCTGAATTGGTAAGAGCAAAATAGTTGAGAAATTGAGAAAATATTTTCGCATTATCACTGCCAAAGGTTTTAATTACCTGACAAGTTGATTAATGCTAAAGAGCGGTACCATTATAGCCATGACAATAAAACCAACTATCGTTCCAAGCAAAAGTATCGTGGCAGGCTCCAAAACAGACAAAAACGTCTTAACGGCTGTGTCTATCCTCTTTTCGTAGTACATCGCAATTCTTTCAACAAAATCTGGCAGCCTCCCGCTTCTTCTTCCCGTAGCAACGCTTGATACGAACATCTTATCGAAAAGGTTGGATTCTTCAAAAGCCTTCTCTATAGGCATACCCTCATTTATCTTTTCTGCAACGCCCTTTAATCTCTCTCTAAAAACAACATTACCGATAGACTCGCTGCTTGTCAAAACAGCAACCACAAGAGGAATATAAGAGTTCAATAAAAACGATAGGTTTGATATAAACTGAGCTACCGCAATTTTCCTGTATATAGGAATTTTCAAGAGCAAGCTGTCAACCCTCTTTCTAAAAGCCATCCGTTTTAAGTATGCGATATTCAAAACAATTGCTAAAATTAGAAGTAAAAGCAAAACCAAAGGTAGGTAGGCTTTTACAAAAATCCCCGTTGAAACAAGCAAACGGGTAATAAACGGAAGCTCCTTATGGAAGGAGCTAAAGACCTTCTCCATCTTTGGAACAACATATCCCAACAGAAAAACCACAACACCGAAGCCAAATAGAAGTACAAATGAAGGATACAAAATCACTGGTGCTATTTTTTGGTTAAACGAACTCCTCTGTTCTTCCCGCTGGGAAATCTTGAACAAAACATCCGCAAGCTTACCGGTTTTCTCGGCAATCTCAATCATCTTTATGTAAGACTTGGTGAAAATACCTTCAAAGTCCGACAAGGCTTCAGAAAACTTAATACCCTCACTAACCTTATCCTTTACCTCTAAAACCACTTCTTTTAACCTTTTATTCGGTAATTGATCCGCAACGATATTGAGCGCTTCAGTCAAAGATATGCCTGTATTTATCAGGGTGGCAAGTTGAAAAAAGATATCAGCCCTTTCCCGTTGTGAAATCTTTGAAAAACCCCTCCTTAATGACCCAAGAAACTTTTTCTCTTGCCTTGATATTGCCTCTATAGAATCTGAGTATAAACCCTTTGACTTTAGGCTTCCTATGGCTGCACCAACACTTTCAGCCTCAAGTACACCCTCTTTCTTTCTTCCGTTTTTATCGAAAGCCACATACTTAAAGGTAGGCAAAACTATAACCTTGTAGCCAAAAGAACATCTTCAGGTGTTGTGATACTTTGCTTAACCTTATCCATTCCGTCGTCAAACATCGTTTTTATACCATTTTCAATTGCAACTTTGCGTATCTCTTTAGCATCGGCCTTTTTAATCAAAAGCTTCTTTATATCTTCATCTATGTTCAAAAGTTCAAATATCCCAACCCTGCCATAAAATCCCGTGTTTTTGCACTTATCACAACCTACACCTTCAAAATGCTTATCTATTTTATAGCCATAGTCTAAAAGCATAGATTTAATCTCATCTTTTGTCGCAGCTTCTACCCTGCAGTTGTTGCACACATGCCTCACAAGCCTCTGTCCAACGACAAGCAACAGGGACGATGCAAGTAGAAACGGTTCAACGCCCATGTCGATGAGCCTCGCCAGAGTTGTGGCAGCATCGTTTGTGTGCACAGTTGATAAGACTAAATGACCTGTCAAGGACGCTGCTATAGCCGTTTTCGCCGTTTCCGCATCCCTTATCTCGCCAACCAAAATCACATCAGGATCCTGCCTTAAAAAGTACTTTAGGGCGTTAGAAAAGGTCAAATCGAGCTTTGGGTTAGCCTGAACCTGTGTTACACCGTCAATCCTATATTCAATCGGGTCTTCAATAGTCATAATATTCTTATTGCGGGTCGCAATCCTTTTCAAAGCGGCATACAGCGTGGTCGTCTTACCGCTACCTGTAGGTCCTGTAACCAAGATAATTCCGTTTGGATAACGCAGTTTTTCCTCAAACAGCCTAATATCTTTATCAGACATTCCGATACTTTCTAACCCAAGCAATTCCTTTGATGTATCCAATATCCTCAAGACAGCCTTTTCCCCTGCTATACTTGGAACGATTGACACCCTTATATCCACTGTTCTTATTCCGATATTCACCCTTATTGCCCCATCCTGTGGTTTTCGGGTCTCTGCAACATCAAGATTCGCCATTACCTTAATCCTTGAAATCACCGTTTCCTGAATCTTCTTTGAAAACTTCTTGTAATCGTGCAAAGTGCCGTCTATCCTAAACCTGACAACAAAGTAATCCTTTGTGCCTTCAAAGTGTATATCGCTCGCATTTTGTTGAACAGCCTTGACAATAAGTTGGTTAACAAGCTTAACAATGGGCGCATCGCTGTATGAAACACCTATTATATTTTCTTCAAAACTCTCCTCGTCTAATTCGTTTTGTTCTGCATCTTCCGTTTCCTCATTCATTAGATTATACATCTCTTCCATTGCTTTAAGCAGTTCGTTTCGATCCTTTACCTGCACATGTGATTTTAAACCCAAAGTAAAAGCCAAATAGTCAGCATTCTTTATGCCTTCATCATTCAAAACCCAAAACCAAATATCCAATTCGGTCTCTTTAACAGGTATAAAATCACTTTTATCAACAAACTCTTTGTATTTTTCAATGACCCTTTCACTTAACTTCAGTGGCATTGTCCAAAACCTTTGCATTCTTATTTATATTGTCCAAAACTTTGTTGCTATTGACCACTCTAACTGACAAAAATACCATTAGATTTGTTTTGGAAGTGGAGTTCTTTTTGTATTCAAATAACCCGCCTAAAACGGGGATACTGGAGAGCACCGGCACACCCGTTTTCTGTTTTTGTGTATCATTCTCTATTAAACCACTAATCAGTATCTTTTCTCCGTTAACTAAAGAGATCTTCGTGCTCGTCTCCCTTGTCAGCGTAACGGGTGCCATTGTGTTTCCCACCATGACATTTTCTGTCACCTTCTTAATCTCCAAATTAGTATCCAATAGGATTTTTTCGCCGTTTATGTGCGGTAAAATGGTCAATTTAACACCCACATCCTTGTAATCATAGGTATAAATCGGATTTCCGTTAGAGTCGTACTTTTGACTTGTCAAATACGGCCTATTCTCGCCAACAAATATTCTGGCCTTTTGATTATCTAATGTTACAATTTTTGGATTGGACACTATGTTTATATCGGAATTAGATTTTAATGCATTGAGCATAGCCCCCAAAGTGGCAAACTTAACACCGTTGTATGTAATCGTATTGCCCAATATTCCCAAGTTAAAACCGTTGGGAAGAGGTGTAAACTTGTTGTTATTTATAATTGACCCCTCCAGGTTACCCAAATTACCTGTATTTGCATTCCCTGCATAGCCGATTGAATGGCCAGGTTTTGCCGTTGCAGACCACTCAACACCGAATTCAGACAGTTTAGATAAACTGGTTTCTATAATCAGAGACTCAATATAAACCTCTTTTCGTGAAACATCAAGCTCATTAATCAACTGCTTGACCTTATTGTAAAGAACAGGGTTTCCGGCAAACAGTATAGAGTTTGTAGCTTCATCGTAAGAAATAGACGAACCTCTGAAACTCGGAGATTTTGCCAAGAGTTTAGCAATAACATCGTAAATATCCTTTGCTACGGCATTTTTTAGATAAAAAACCCTTTGAAATCTATTTTTCTCCGTGCTATTCAAAATAGAACTAATAACAGAGTTTATGAAATTAAAGTCATTGATTCTTGCAGCAACAAGCAATGAGTTGCTTTCAGCTTCGTTTATGATTATCGGTGAATAGGACATGCCGCTTTTAACCCTTAAATCATTTAAAAATCTATTAAGCTCACTTGCTATAGTTCCGCTGGATGCATTTTTTATGGATATAAGCTTCACGACGATTTTGTCGTCTGAGTCAAGGCTTCGTAATAACTTTGAAATTTGATCTATGCGATACTTTGTATCTGTTATAACTATAGTATTTATAGGTTTAATCACATCTAGAATACCATACGGCGACATGACATGCCTAATGGTTGAAGCCATATTCATAACACCAAAATTCTTCAGTCTAATAATAACCGTAGATAGTGTATTTTGACTCAAGCTACTCGGTTTTGACACATATTTGCCGCCAATAGCCCTTGCAGAGTTGTATCGAGACAGAAGTATCGTGTTTCCCTGCTGTGTTGCAACTATGTTATTTTCCTTTAAAACAGAGTAAAAGATCTTGAGCAAATCCCGATTTGTCAAAGCCGAAGGGGAATATAAGGTAATCTTCAAGTTTTTTGGTATTGCATTTTGGGAGTAGGTAATATTTAGATTCTCACGCATAGCAACGAACTTTATAAAATCCTGCAATCCTATATCTTCAAACTGCGCAGCCGGAACATTTTTCCCATAGGCCTGAACTCCTATAAACAATATCATTATCAAAACCGCCAACTTTCTCATTTCACCACCTCACTTTATCTGCACAAAAATTGTTTTCTTTTGAGAATTTCTAACCAAGTTTATACTTACGCTGTTTAAATCTTTCAATTGGGCATACAAACCCATCAAAGACGAAGGATCAGTCGTAGGTTGACCGTTTATATTGATTATAACATCGCCAACCCTAAGACCAATCCTGTTAAGCACGGAATTTGGGCTTAAATAGTTGATCCTATAGCCATATGCCTTGCCATTCCTAAACACAGGAACGATGTTTATCTGTTTAAGAAGAACATTTAAGTTGTCCACCTGGCTCAAGATGTTCTTTGGCACTTTAACCTTCTCGATCGATGAACCACTATTAATATTCTCTTCATCTGCAAACACCAAAGCGGGAGCACTATTATTCTTATTTTTAAACTGAAACAGTTTCACCTCGCCCGTCTTTTTATTTTTTAGGTAAACACCGTTTGCGGCAATCTTATGCAAATACCACAGCTTTTTTAAGCCTTTATTTTTTGTCACTATCACAACAGGTTTATTCCCTTTCTTAAGGAGAGCCATCGGGTCATTTCCACGGATGAAACCCACAAGCTTATATCCATCGATGCTCAACACAACCTTCGCCTTCGCAACAGAAACTGTTTTAGACTTGTTAATGCCAGCATCAACATCAAATACATTTTTTGATAAAACAACTTTTTCTATATCCTGACTTTTGTTCTTGTAATTTACCCTTCCTTTATGGATAATCTTAACATTTATTGTCGGCAAAGAAATGAAGATTAACGAATCAACAAAGTACGCTAACGCTACACCCAAAAGGGCAAAAATTGCATAGTCTATAAACTTGTCAATCCTTTTCATCTAAATAGAAAACCTCTGCTTGACCTTTCCTATTTTTATCGTTCCATTCAAATGCATCCCTGACTTCGAAATGTATCCTTTAGCCTCAATACCGATGTCTCCGTCTATTTCAAGCTTGTTGATGATTAAACTGTTGTTTGAAAATGAAATCTTAGCAATAACGCTGTTTTTGCCATTCATATTTGCCAAGAACCCTTTAAACGGCTGTTTCAATAAACTCTTTAGTAGGGATGTCAAAAAGTAACCCTTTATCAAATAGCCTTTAGAATCCTTAAGAATTGTAAATTGAGCCATGTTTTTTTCTAAAGAGAGCTTGGCAATATTGGAATTAGTAAAAAACAGTGGATTGAGCTTGAGTTCAACATCGTCGAATTTATAATTTTCACCGCCAAAATCAGCGTTAAGGTAGCCAAAATGCAAATAACAGAGTGAAGCTCTGTCAATTTTATAAGGTAAATCAATATGGTTTTTTTCTACTATTTTTCCGATGGCGTAGCTGTAAATCTTTTTATACGGAGCAAAAAGAAAGAGAAAAACTATAAAAGTTATAAAAAATACAGAGAAGTATCTTATTTTCACTGCGTTTTCACCACAACAGAATCGAGGTCTAAAAGTTTATCTGAGGAAAAATTTCTCCTCAAAACATACTGCCTCAATTTAACATTACTAAAACCCTCTAAATTTTTCAAAATCCACAGCAGTTCCTTTAAATTTAAATGCCTGATTTTTAACTCTATTGCGTTGCCATCCTCGGTTGTGCTTACAGATGCAATTTTACTTCCAATGTCATTGTTTTTTTGGAGTTTCTGAACCAAAAGCAATATATTTCCGTCAAAATATTTCTCATTGTTGTTTGAGCTTTTAATTTTTGCATAAAGAATATACGCCTTTTTATACTGGCTATTTAAAGCCTCAATCCTGCTTTTTGCCTGTTTTTCAGCACTGTTGAACACAGCAAATGCAACAACCACAATAAATAAACCAAGCATAACTGAGATTAAAAGGGCTTCTTGTTCCTTTATGGTCACCTGCATAGACTTTAACAGCCACCTATCCATTCAAACCACCCGCAAGCACAAAAGTCAACTTTCCGCCCTTTGAAGATGTGTTTTGGACAACAAGTTTTCTCCCCATTGCACTATTCAATTTATCCAAAAAAGAAAGCAGATTTTTGTAGTCATTTATGCTTCCTTTTACCTTAAGCGTTCCATTTGAATAGGAAACAAAATCTATTTTTACATTGTAGCCATCCTTTACCTCACTTAAATAGTAAAGCATCTTCGACAGTGAAAAGGGGTTTGATTGAGAGGAAGAGTCTGCCTTGTAAAGCAAAACACCGTATGGATCTGCGTATTGATTATTACCAAGTGCTTTTTCATAAAGCTTTTCGAGTTTCTTTTGGGTATTCTTCACATCCTTTGAATAGCTTACATACTTCAAACCTTCACCAACAACAAAAGCCAAACATATAATAAACACTGCAACAAACCTATGTATCTTCCAATTCTCAAAACCAATGCCACTTTTATTGCCGATATCCAAAGCAATCTTTTTAAGATTACCACTTTTTACAGCTTCTATAAGTTTCTCAATCACCTCTTTTTTATCAAATTTGACAACCTTTACATCTTTAGTTAGCCTCTCAACAAGTGTACTTTCATCGCCATATGCATAAAATTTTAGCTTGCCGTCAACAACCAATGCGCACGCATCTTGCCCAACATACCCAAAGTTGCCTTCTTGTTGTGCATAGATTAGAAACGGTGTGGTGACAAAAACAGTCCTATCAACAACATTTTTATCCAAACTTTCTATTTTCTCTTTATCCAACAAATAGCCTACAATAGGAGTGAATTGTTTTACATAACCCACAAGATCAATATTGGTAAACAGCGTTTTTGCATAAGCCCTGACGGTTTGAAGCGTTTGTCTCTTTGATGTGATTTCTGTCTGGAAAAAGTAAAAATAACTGTCAGGCAAAATTAAATAAACATCATCTGATTTATCAATATTGTCGATCTTCTCAAGGGATGCGTTGTAAAATTCAATTTCATCACCGTCAACGATGGCAAAAACCTTATTCATAGAATCCCTTACCTTCGAAGTATTTTATTATCTTCACGTGCTTTTCTGCCCTTTCCATCAGCATTTTAGCCTGGAAATCCTCATCCCCAATTTTCACATCCACCCTAACATCAAAAAAACTACTCAATGTTGTGACATACGGCAAAATCTTAAGGTACCCCTCATCACTCATACAACCCACATCCCTCAATTGCGTAACATTCTTAAACGGCTGATTTTTCCTATATTTAGCTATATCTTCCGCGCAATCTCCGATCTCTGGCAAATACGCTTCAATAACATCAACAGGCGCAAAGTTCACATTGATTTTACCTTTGGTATCCACGACTGTAAAGTAATTATGAAAGTCTTGTGAAAATCCTTTCAAACCCTTAACATAGTCAATTTCCTTTAAAGAATAAAAGCTTCTAACCTTTTTAGCATACCCTGTGTTGCTATTCGGCTTCATCCAATCAATAACATCACTATACATTTTATCGGCATTATCACCCTTTGAATTGACTATCTCAAAAAAAGCTGCTTTTGTCCTTTCTGCTAAATCTTTATTCGAACTGATAAGCCCGTTTATGTTTATTCTCGCATTAGCAGGCATTATGGACATGGACACAATCGTATCGTCACTTACCCTAAAAGGTGGAAGGCTAAACCAATCATCATCTGGGGCATCGTAGTTGTTATTGTCATCCTCAAGCAATCTCTTTGTAATACTTATCGCTGAGTTAAAATACAGAGCCGCCTGATTTTCCATTAGCAACTTGGACGAATAATCAAAGTTTTTGGACGACCTGTTTTCAATAATCATTACCATACTAACAAGGGCTACCATGACTATTAAAACGGCAATCAGAACCATTCCCTTATTGTTCAAATCATACCCCTTGCCACAAAAGATATTTTTTTGTTCTTACCGCAAAGCGTTATTTTAACGATTGGAGAAACAATATCTGTCCATTCGCCGGCATGATAAAACCTAAGCTTAATATTTTTAAAATAATCTGTCAAGGGTATCGCTATATCTTCATTCAAATCGTCATTCTCTTCTTCCCTTACAAGATAGACCTTGCCGTCTATCTCATCTGTATAATACGAGGCACTCACAACCACGGAACCACCGTAGAACAACGAGTCGGTTGTATTTAAGTTCAAAACCCTTTTCCCATCACGGTATGTAACATAAAAATCACCAACTTTGCATCTTATATCCCTTTGTATCAGTGAAACGACTTTATACACAATCTCGGTTTTGTCCTGTTTTGTCTCAGAAAAAACCCTTGCACTCAACACAGAATTAAAAAGCTCATACAGACCAACCATTATAATGCCACTTAAAAAAACGGCTATAAGGATTTCAAGGAGTGTAAAACCAAACCGCTTACCGATAAATGACATAGCCTATAATCACATTTCCCTTTTTAAAATCCCAGTTGATTTTATAGATATTGTAAAACCCTATAGGTGTCTTTATTATCCTGTATGCATCGATATTAGAAGAATCTATATCCTTCCAGCTCGCCGTTTCGTCGGGAATTAAATTTATGTTGGTATAGATGTATTCGGTTGAGGCGAGTATCAAATTGAGCTTCTCATTTGAGTAATTTTGAACAAATAGGGATTGGTTTAAAAGGCCGTAAACACCCATTGCGGCGATGCTAAAAACAACTAAAGCCACCAAAACCTCGAGTAGTGTAAATGCTCTATTTTTCAACAGAAAACCTCAAAAGCAATGATTTTGAAATCAGACTTTCACCGTTTGACAACTTCAAAGTTACACTATCCATAACACCTTGTGGATAGACATAAAAGCAATACTCAAGTCCCTCAATATAATTTTCATTTACCTTAACATCAAATATTTCGTTTTTTAACTCAAATTTTTGATTTTCAACAAAAAAAGCATTGGAGCCCTTCTCGCCGTAAATACCTTGAGCTTCACCGCTTGCTTTGGCAATCTTTTCAGCAAGCAGAACGGCTTTATCCAACTGATTTAGATTTTTATCTGTTTTCGTATAAAAATTCAGCGTTTTCGGCAAAACATAAAAAAGGGAAACAGATACTATAACCAAAGCAACAAGTAGTTCAATTAATGTGAAACCCCTCAACGAAGCTCCCAGCTTTTTATGTCGGCATCGACACCGGTTCCGCCGACTTTGCCATCTGCGCCCAGTGAGATAATCTCAAGCGGCCTACCGTTTTCACCAGGAGAGCGATAAATGTAGGGATGACCCCACGGATCTAAGGGAATTTTATCAATATCCAGATAACCACCCGGTTTATAGTGCTCAGGTATTGGAGGTACATCTGGCTTTTTAATGAGAGCCTTCAAACCATGTATTGTTGTCGGATATACACCGTTGTCCATTTTATACATCTTTAAAGCCGTCACAAATGTCATGATATCATTTTTTACCTTAACAGCTCGCGCCTCATCCGGTTTCTCCATAATCTTCGGCACAATAAATGTAGCCAAAATACCCAAAATTACTATTACCACCAAAATCTCAATAAGCGTAAAACCTTTTTTGTCCATCGTCTTACCTCTACTGTGTTAAGTTGTACAAAAATTCATCCCATTTTGTATCTTTTGCAAAATCAAGCTGCTCGTAATGCTCTATTTGCTCGTTAAAAATATTAGCATCGGGAAACCAGATTGTCAATCCATTAACTGTTCCATTGTCAAACCCAAAATATCCATTTGCAATAACAACATCTGCCAAGTTATCCAAAACATTCAAAGCTGCTTGTTTTATATTAGCTGTCATATTGTCATTTTGATAGATGAGTTTTGCTAAATCACCAAGATCGGCGTAGCTGTAGTCAGAATCAGAGACATTAAATCTCTGAACTTTATTAAAAACAGAATTACTAAATGTGGACTTAATGTTATCCCAATTATTTAGCAAAGCCACAGCAAGGTTATTTATGCTTGAAGTTAGATTATCTATTTTTGAAAGGTCAATAGTAGATAGAGTCGGGTAATCGAAAAAGCTGTAGCTATTTAGATATTCTTGTACCACTCGTCCCGCAGTTATATTGAGGTTTATATTTGCGTCATTTTCCAAATCGTTTTCAAAATCAAATAGAATCTTATCGTAAGGCCAACCATCAAAGGGTTCAGTGTTTTCTGAGCCTATTAAAATATCAGTTGACCCTTTTATTTGACAAGCAACCTCAACCATATTCATCAAACATGCATCTATTCCAACAATGTCTATTTTTTTGCCTAAAATTTTCGAAACATTATCCAATATAATGCCCCCCAAAATCTGCACACCAATTTTGTTGATACTGTATACTAACGTTCGCAATTTCATCTGAAGACTTTTTAAGATTTTGAGATTATTAAAAAAGTCGGATAGACTTCCCAGTAAGAAAAAAAACAAACAGGAGGAAGCCTATCCATGGGAAATAATAGCAAAAAAGTAGATGAGAGCAAAATGTTTAAAGAGGTAATGACCCAATTTGTCCTTGAAGAGGACCCTCTGCTTTCAATGATGAAATGGA
>WFRG01000064.1 GCA_015486705.1 Hippea sp.
ACAGATATAGTGATCTAAAAAGGTTTATATTGCAAAAAGCTCAGAAAGAACTTGAAAAATACACGGACTTAAAATTTACATTTGAGGAGATAAAAACAGGTAGAAAAGTATCACATTTAAAATTCTACATCATAGAAAACAATAAACCAAGCAAAGGTAAAGAAATAAAGGATAATAATGAGTTAAAAGAGTTGATATCTACTCTTAAAACGAAAGAAAACGTCAAAATGGAATACTTATACGACTCATACATGAAGCACGGCTACGACTACGTGAAGCGTAATATAGACTACGCAAATAAGCATGCTAACGACAACTATGCGGCATATCTAACGAAAGCACTCAAGGAAGACTGGGCTGCAACTTCAAAACAAAGAGATCTAATTTTTGGGAGCAAAGAATACAAAGAGTATCAAAAATACATAGGCTCAAAGATAAATATTAGGGGTATAACATACGAGGTAGATCAAGAAAGCTTATATAACCCCAAAACAAATACCGCCATACCGATAGGGGACATTCTCAAGAACTGGAACTACTGGAGACCTTACTTTGAAAACTCAAAAAAGTAGAAAGCATGAGGTCAACTTGGCTTTAAACAGCATTCTAAAAGAGCATATCCGAGAAATCCGCCAAGACTTGCGATCCTTTTTCTCTAATCACCTTGAAAACTACAACAAGTTCTACCAAATAGCTTTAATTCAATATGTCAATACTAACAGGAAAACCACCAAGAAGTATACGTTCCCCGACGCTTTTAGCGACGTTCGAGGATTTGACAGGGTCTTATACAAAGAAAACATCGTTTACAAGAACCAAGACGCTAATAGACGTGAGAACGTATATATCCATTTTCACCCCAAGACTAAATACTCCAGATTGATCTGGCTTGACGACATAAAACTCGAAACAGCCCAAAACTCGCCGTTCTGGAACTATTTGACGCTCATAGAGACACATTCAGGCAACTTTCAGGCATTTATAAAACTCGATCGCTGGCTTGACATTAAAAACTTACAGCTCATAAAATCCTACCTTGTAAGAGAACTAAAGGGCGATGTAGCGGCTCAGTCTTACATTCAACCCATGAGATTGCCCTTTTTATGGAATTGGAAATACGATCCACCACATTTAATCACGATTTTCAAAGAGAGCTTTAAGAAACTCGGAACTCAAAGCCTATTAGAACAAATAGAATCTGATAACGAAGCTTTATCACAAGGCGACAATAGACTTTATACACTACTCGAAGACGACAAATTAGAAGACACACTAAAGAGAAAAAATTGGGTTAAACTGAGAGAACTTATCAGGGATAAACTTATAGACGAAGAATATAAAAATGATGAAAGCGTTGTAGATTTTTATTTCGTGAAGTATCTGTTTAAGAACAACTATAAAGCTGAAACAATCCTTAAACTTCTCAAACTCGCAAGGGAAAACATTAAGGATAAAAAAGAAGGACACCTACACGATTATATCGAAAGGACGGTTCTAAAAGCGATAATAAATGCAACAGATAAGGAATTCTACAAATCATTGAGTCTAAATGCAAGTCAAGAAGGAAAGAGAGTAATAGACTACGCAAGAGAAATATGTAGAAACTGGGACGTAATCTAATTACAGAACTGCTACCCCCCCTGCGCCTCTGTGGGTGCCGCTTTGAAGACTACCGCCTACGGCGAAAGGATTAGAAACGCTCTCTAAAGGCAAAATAAAGCCCTCTGGCGTTAAAGATGACCCTCACTCGACTAATTAATCGAATTTAAAAAACTTGACGCATTAAAACGCGTTATTTTAGATACTAAACCTCTCGCCCTGGGCGGCGTGGTATCTTTTTTTTGAGCTTGACGGCAAACTCGCTGAAGGCGAGGCAAACGTCAAGCAGACAACCGAGCGAAGCCCTCTGCGACAATACCCCCGTGTAGCGATAGCGGTAGGGGGTATTGTTCCGCCAAGAGGGCAAAGCGAGGGCGTCAGTCTTCTCAAATCCCTATCCCTGTACCGTTTTTCTCGCTTTTGTACTTGACTTAATACAGTAACAGACTTATAATTTTAGTAGAAGTTTTACCCGCGGGTAACCCAGCCACTGTAGCCCTTGCCGCCTGAGGGCGGAGGCCGTGGACTGCTGTAGGAGACTGGCCAAAGATAGTGGAAGGAACGCCCACTATCTCACTGACTCGGGTAGCGGCCGAGGTAATTGTCAAGTTGTGAGAAGCGTCCTAACCCCACTGGGGAGTAAGCTGGACGCGGTTAAATTTTAAGTTGTTACTATAGCTGTGTGCTTTTTTTACTTCTTATCTTTTTCTGTCATTCGTGTTGTTCTTTTTTGTTTGTGTAGCAAGTTTCTCCCCGTGTAGTGAGTGTTGCGTTAGCAAGCGAACGGTAGGGGAGAAACGCAGCGGAACAAAACAACGAACGAAGTGAGTAATTAATCCTAAACTCGATACTGGTAGCGAGTAAATTGATTGATGCAAACAGTGAGCGAGCAGTTTCTTTTTAGCGAACGAATGTGAGCAAAAAGAGACTGCGAAGTTAACGTTGTAGAAACAAGAAAAACTAATCGGATTTTTCGGACTCAATTTGAAAAGTTAAGTAGATTAGTAGAAATAACTTAAAGAGCTTATTTTGATAATCCTTGTTATAACAATATTTTCTAATAACCATTAGGCTTTATATAAATTGAGCGATTAGATTGGATTATCGGACTAATCGGATTATACTATAGAGACAGAGACTGTTTTTACTGTTGTTACTGGTGTTTATTAGTGTTTTTTGTGTTGTTTTGATTATTCCCCTCAATTGCTCTATACCGCTGAATAGCTGTATAGAGCTTTATATAGATTTATGGCCCGCCTGTGCCGGCCATTTCAAAAAGGGCAAAACAGGTTAGCCACTTAACTTTAATTGCCTTGTCCATTAATGACGAGGCAGAGGGGGTGAAAAGAATGGGTAAGCTTATTGATGAATTTGAGAAAAAGAGAAAGATTTATGTTGCAAACAAAAGGCAGTATTCAAAGAAGTCGAACCTTGAGCGAGTTCAAAAGATTAGAAAATTCCTTGAATTTTGCGAAAATCTTGGTGTCAAAAAAGTTAGAGACATAAATCAATCCCATTATAGGCGGTTTATATCCGATGTTCTAAATACAAAGAGCACAGAAACCAAAAGAAAGTATCTCTATGCACTCAAAGAGTTCTTTGAACGCGCACATCTACCAATTACAGTAAATCCGCCTGCAAATATAAACAGAACAAAAGAGAAAAAGCTCTCAAAGCTATTAAAAATCCTAAACCTAAATGAGGACAATATTACACAAGAGCAAAAGGATAGGATATTAGAGCTTTTATAGTTTTTAACTCTATTTGTTTAGTCTAAATATCCTAAGGGGCCTTAGAGCCCCTTTTTTTATATCCCTGTCTATTCTGGGGATATAAGAAAGGGGGTAAACCATGAAAGCAACCGTCCAAACAAACTTTAAAAATGAGCGTAAGGCTTCCTATGTAGCCCGAAATGTAGCAAGCTGGCACAATAAAGGCACCGCCATTGAGGCAAAGGTAGAAACGGTCCTAAACCAGCTCCGGGAATACACAGGCATACGCTCCTTGAAGGAGTTAAACGAAACAGTAGTACGAGCCTATCTTGACACTCTGCTCGATAGGCTTGAAAACGATGAGATTACGCCTAAAACAGCCGCTTCATATGTGTCCGCTTTAAACGATGTCATACGATATACCTTAGAACACTTACCCGTTAATCTAAATCCTGTATCAGCCAAAGAAAACGGTCTAAGTGTAGGTCATATAGATTACACGAATAGGTCAGTTGACAACTCAATCTACAAAGACTTTGTATCTCACCTTGAGGCCAAACAAGACATTAAATTCCAAGCACTTGCAAGAAGCGTAGAGCTTCAAAGGCAGTTTGGATTACGACTGCGTGAGAGCATAGCAGTAAAGAAAGACACAATTAGAGAGGCCTTAAAAACTGGTAAACTACACCTAACCAAACACGATCTAACCAAAAACGGCAGGGATAGAGTAATCCCAATAAGAAACCAAGAGCAGTTTAGAGCACTGCAAAATGCGTATAACTTCATGAGAGAAAATCACCTAAAAAGCCTTGCTCCTACACAAACCCTTAAACAACAATACAGCTTTGCCCAGCGTGAGAGATATGAATACTTAAAAAGCACAGAAACTCATTTCAGATTTCATGACTTCAGGCACAGCTTTGCCCATGACCTAAAGAATGAAGGATACTCAGACAAAGAAGTTGCAGAACAGCTTGGACACGGAAGGCTTGAGAGAACCTATACGGCATAAAGCTCATCGGAGTAGAAAATTATACGAAAAACGACAAAATGAAACCTCAGATAATACTTGTCATAATAAGAAAAATCAAAAAAACAACTGCTATAGGACAGTGTAGTTGATTTCATTCTCCTTTACAATTTCAGTTTTAAAGTATATACTCTTAGTATATACTCAATAAGGGGGTATGGGAATGCACAAAACAAAGGTATTTAAAAGTGGTAACTCCTATGCGGTCAGGCTACCTAAGGAGTTCAGGCTAAGTTGCGATACGGTATACATAAAAAAAGAAGGTAATCGTATAGTGTTAATCCCACCAAACAATAAATGGGACAACTTGTTTGACAAACTTAGAAATTCTAAAGAGATTACCGATGATTTCCTAAGCAAGAGAAGTCAACCCACACCTCAAGAAAGGGAGCTGTTTTAGATGATCTATATGCTCGACACCAATATTTGTAGCTATATAATCAGGAATACACCGGAAGAAATAAGGATAAAATTTAAAGAAGTGGAACGAGAGCACGAGTTAGCCCTTTCATCTATTGTTGTTTCTGAACTGTTCTATGGTGCTTACAAGAAAAACAGTGAAAGACTAATTAATCTTATAAAAAGCTTTGTAGAAAACTTCACTATTTATAGCTTTGATATAAAAGCAGCTGAAATCTATGGAAAAATCAGGGCTAAACTTGAGAGAAAAGGCAGTGTTATAGGAGCTTATGATCTCCAAATTGCAGCACATGCAGTATCTTTGAATGCTATTCTTGTGACCAATAATGAAAAGGAATTTAGAAGGATTGAGAGTTTAAAGGTGGAAAATTGGATAACAGGTGAGTTGTTCTCCGCTCAGTAAATTTTCAAAAGCAATCCAAAACTGCACCAATACGTCCCATAAAACTGCACCATTTCCTTATCCTATGAAATCCGTGAATTAAAGTCCAAGCAGTTATAAAAACAACCGCAAAATCTAAACTAATTTAACTTATACATACTTATTGTGTATTATTGTAAGCAGGGAGGTTAAAAAATGAACTCTGCAGGTAAAGAGCGAATTAGAACAAACCTGTCATTGGAAAAAGAAGCAAAAGAAAAAGCAAGGAAAATATTTAAAAAATACGGTCTAAGTTTGAGTGAAGCAGTCAACATCTTCCTTTATCAAAGCATATACTCCAAAGGTATTCCTTTTAGGATAGAGATACCAAACAAAGAAACTGTTAAGGCTATGGAAAATGTAAGAAAAGGAAAGAATTTAGAAGAGGTTACGCTTGATCAGCTTAAAGAGGAATTCAAGTAAGTCTTGAACGCCGATAAATCATAAAAATTGATGTTTATTTAACAGTTGAATTGTTAGGCTTATATTGACATTGCCCTTTTTATACTTATAATAATACTTAGATAAATATATATTAGGGGGCAAGCTATGTTGGTTGACACAGATAGAGTTATAGGGATAGCGGAACTACAGAAAAATCTTCCAAAGATAATAAGAGAATTAGAAAAAGAAGAAAAGCCGGTGTTTATCAGCAGAAGAAATAATATATCCGCTGTTATTTTATCCACCGAAGAATACAAGAAAATATTTGAGCTCTTGGACCTATTGGATGATAT
>WFRG01000065.1 GCA_015486705.1 Hippea sp.
CTCATACGGTTTGTTTAAAAATAGTGTAACTATAAGGAATATTAAAATAGTTCCATCTAAACTGTATGTAAAGTCGAATAATTTACAGTTTTTGTCAAATAAGCCAATAGAGATTAAGAACATAACCATAAGATTTTTACCGTTTTCTATATCTTTGAACGGTTTAGATATTAGCCTTTTAACTAAAGTTAAAGGTATGTCTGTTTCGTATAAAGCAGATATAAACTATAGAAACAAAAAAGCGTCTGTTTTGCTAAAGGATGTTAGAACTTTGGATGAAAGTATGAAATTATCCTCATTAAGAGCTGAAATTTTGTTTAAAAAAAAACTAAAAATTCTGTCTCAGTTTGATAACTTGACAATAAACAAAGAAAAACTTATAGCTCAAGGTGTAGGCGGGCAGATTTTTTATGAAAACGCAGTTAAAGCTAAAATCAAAGAAGGCCAGGCCATAGCATTTGATAATTTATTTTTTGATTTTTCTAATAATCCCTTAAGTGTGGTTGTGTATCCTAAAGATGGTATTATTAAGTCTGCATTAGGAAAGATTGTTAGAATTGACGTTAAAAATATAGGCGAAGAGTACAGACTACACGCTTTCTCTGATAACCTAACTAATTTAATGAACTTTCTTAATGATTCTTTCGATGAGCCTATTTTGAGAGAAATATATTTTCATGGTAAACAAGATGCCGAGATAAACGTAAACTTGAATAAAAAGAAAAAAGCAGTTTCAGGTGTGATTTTACTAAATATCGATAACCTAAGTTATCAGGGAACTACACTAAAGGATATTAAGGCGAGTATTCCTATTTCATTGAACTCAAATGTAGTTAAAAAGGGTGAAGTTAAAATAGCGCTTATTAAGGTGAAAAAATTTACTTTTCCTTTGATTGCTTATCTTGTTTCTAAAAGTAATACGATGTATATACGGTTTAACCCAATAAAGGTGAGCAATTTTGATGTTTCTCCATTTCACGTAAAACTTGATATAGCAAAAAAAGCTTTGGATTTTTCTACTGTTAAAGCAAAGATTGTTAATAAATTGTTGAGGGTTTTTGTTGATATTAGAGGAAGTTATAGAAACGGTGTTCTTAATACTAAAGGATATGTGAAGGTGAAGGCTTTTGACGGTTTTGTAGATATAAAACACATAAGGTGCTCTTTTAAAGAATTGCCAATTCTGTATATGGATGTATTTCTTAATCATTTGAATTTGAAAAAGATAACAGAAAATACGAATTTTGGCTTGATTACAGGATTTGTGAAGGGTTATGTAAAAAAACTTTCTCTTGTCAATTTTAGATACCCGTTGTCCTTTGAAGCAATGGTTAAAACGGAAAATGTGAAAGGTGTATCTAAGAGAATATCTCTAAAGGCAGTGAATAGCATATCCAGTGTTGGAGGTGGCATAGCCTCAATAGCTATACCATTTTTTAAAAGCTTTCCGTATTCTGGTATAGGGTTTGTGGCAACTTTGAGAAATAATAGGTTTCAAATACATGGTCTTTACAAAAGCGGCAATGTGGAGTATATTGTAAAAAAGGGATTTATTGTAGGAGTAAACGTGATAAATGTAAATAGGAACAGTTCTATAAGATGGGCAGATTTTTTAGATAGACTTAAGAGAGTTTTAAAAAGAGGGGGTAAGAAATGAGAAAGACGACTTTTTTGTGGGTTTTTGTTGCGTTATTTGTTTATTCTTGCGTTACGGTAAATATATATTTTCCTGCACAAGAGGCTCAGAAAACAGCTAAGGAGATAGTGAACTCTATTAGGGGTAGTGTAAATGTTCAAAAAAAGCAGAATAAAAGCCCGGTTCCTTCATCTTTCTTAATAATAGTGCCAAAGGCCTATGCGGCAGATGTTTTAAACACTACAAATGCGAAGATTGCCGCTATTAAGCAAAGGATGAAAAGAAGGTTTGAGTCTATGAAGGCCTATTATCAAAAAGGTTATTTAGGCGAAGGACTAAATGGGTATTTGGTGCTATACAAGCAACCTAACTCATTAAAAGATAAGCTAAGATTAAAGAAATTGGTGTCTGATGAAAATAGAGACAGAAATGCACTATACTCAGAGGTTGCAAGGGTTTTAAAGATACAGCCTTCTCAGATGGATAGGCTAAAGAGGATATTTGCCAAGCAGTGGCAAGATACGGCGCCAAGGGGAACTTACATACAAACTGCTACAGGGTGGACTAGAAAATAAATAAATAAAACACGGCAACTTAACGGTTTGTGATTGCCTAGAACTTATATAGTTTGTCGTATATAATTGCTAGAGGTTGCTAATCCAGCCCGTATTCTGACAAATTTAAACCGCGGGAGATTGCAAAATCTTTCAGCTCATCTCTAAAGAGTTTTAAAGCTAAGCCTATGACTACGGCGTCATCTAAATATCCTATGCCAGGCAAAAAATCTGGTATAATATCAAACGGGTTTATTAGGTATAACAGCACACTAAATATTCCAATGACCGTTTTCCAGGGTAAAGAACATTCTTTTTTTAAATAACAATCGAACATCTCATATGCCAATTTTAGCTGTAGGATGGTGGATAGTGCGAAATGGGTAGGATTTTCCTTTATCTCTTCTATTTTGCCCTTTGCATCGTCTAAGAAGCTTTCTATATCTACACTTCTAATCCTATCAAACGTCGAAAAAACTTTTTCAATAAGGGTCTTCATAACAAACTCCTTGATGGTGGAGCTGAGGGGGCTCGAACCCCCGACCTCCACGCTGCCAGCGTGGCGCTCTCCC
Organism: Hippea sp.; assembly: GCA_015486705.1. The sequence goes on from WFRG01000065.1 coordinate 2,763, forward strand.
AGCTGAGCTACAGCCCCATGTTCTTTTAAAGTTCAAAGGTTGTATATTAAAAAACTACCCGTTTGTCAAACCAAAAACTTTAGCTATCCTCATACTTGCTTTTCCATCTCCATAAGGGTTGATGGCTTTTGACATTTTCTCGTATTCATTTTCATTCTCAAGCAATTTTAAAGTTTCGCTAACTATCCTGTTTCTATCGGTCCCAACCAGCTTTGCAACCCCAGCTTCTACACCTTCTTGTCTTTCAGTAACATCTCTCATTACTAAAACTGGTTTTCCTAAACTGGGGGCTTCTTCTTGTATACCTCCAGAGTCCGTTAAAACTAAATAAGATTTGCTCAACAGATAAATCATATAAGGATAGCTTAATGGCTCAAGTAGATAGATTCTGCTGTGATTTTTTAATATTCTGTTAACAGGTTCCCTTACATTTGGGTTTAAATGGACGGGATAGACAACTTCTACATCTTCGCATCTTTCTGCTATATCTCTAAGCGCAAGACACATATTCTCAAAAGGTTTGCCAAAGCTCTCCCTTCTGTGTCCCGTAACCAAAATCAGCTTTGCAGTATGGTTTTTAATCACTGTGCTAAAAAATCTTTCTACCTCTTCTTTTAAACTCCTCTTTTCACTTAATATCTTTAAACCCAAATGAAGGGCATCTATAACAGTATTACCAACAACCCAGATGTTTTCTTTAACACCCTCACTTAACAAATTATCTTTTGCCTTTTGTGTGGGGGTAAAGTGGAAATCGGCCAAGTGAGAAATCAAAACCCTGTTTATCTCCTCAGGAAACGGTGAAAATTTATTGAAACTCCTTAAACCAGCCTCAATATGGACAACTTTTATCTTTTCATAAAACCCAGCAAGCGCACCCACAAAAGCAGTCGTTGTATCGCCCTGAACAAAAATTAAATCGGGTGATGAGTCTTTTAAAACCTTCTCCATACCCTTCACCAAAACCGATGTAATATCAAACAAACTCTGATCACTCTTCATTATGTTTAAATCGTGGTCAGCAGAAAGATCAAAAAAACCCAAAACTTGATCCAGCATCTCTCTGTGCTGTCCAGTTATACATATATCAATAGCCACTCTATCTCTATGCTTTTCAAACTCTTTAATAAGGGGAGCTAACTTTATTGCCTCAGGCCGAGTGCCAAAGATTACCAACACTTTCATTTTATTAATAAAATCCAGCTCCCCTTTACTTGAATAGAGACGATTTGAGGTTTCTTCACCACAACATCATTCAGTTAAATCATTTGGTAAAGAACAAAGACCATTATTAAGTAAACTATCTATATCACCATTATAAACTACATCGCCATTGAGCTTAACAATGACATTGCCATTGGAATCCCATTCAATAATAACATTATCATTTACTGAAAGCCTACCACCTATAATCTTGCCTGTAACCGTATCATCAAGCAATGGAGCAAGAGTGGAAAACTTAAAAACTCCTTTTCCGTTGGCGCAAAAATCAACAGGTGAATAGTTCAAATGTACAAAGCCATTAACAGCAATATTCTCATTCCCTCCCAAGGTTCCTTCAAAATCCAATTCGAAATTCTTTGTGCTTACTCCTACAGAATGACTTATATTCATGTCATCCGTCCAACTACCGACAAATTTTCCGTTAAATACTGTTTTGGTTTCATTAACGCTTGTCTCATTTAACGATACATTTGCGCTATCGAAATTAACAATAAATGTTTTATTTGTGCTTTCATTGATCATGGATGCTTTGCCGTTCAGAGTAAAGTTCATATTGATAGAGTAATTTTCTGTATCAATCTTCCCTAAAGCATTTTCCTTAAAACCACTGACAACTGTTTTATAATTTTTATCCAAATCCTCAAATGTAAGGTTTGGTACATTTATTGAAAAGTTATAATCGTCTCTATTCACTTTTCCATTAACATCCAAGCTTCCATCAATTTTTATGCTC
>WFRG01000066.1 GCA_015486705.1 Hippea sp.
AATAGAACCAAACCTTTTTTATCATCCATACTATTTGTCTCATACGCCCAAAATTTATTTTCTGTTTTTTCAATCATTGTCTCACCTTTTGTTTTTAGTTTCTTTTTATCCATAACACATATCCCTTTTTGAACTTAATAGAGATATTTCGCTTAACTCGTTTATACCTAAACCATTTAGATATACCGCTATTTTTATAAGACATAAAAACTGTTTATATACACCTCCCTTTGAGAGACTATTATTCTTTACTTCTTTTAGTGTTCAGTGACATATTAACTTAATCTTCCTTAAACTCCTCAAGCCACGAGAAAAGCTTTCCTTCTTTTATTTCTCTCTCAAGGTTTTTCTTGAGCCTCTCTACCCACTCCTCATCTGACAGGTCAAAATCTTCTTTATACTCTCCGTGTGCTTTCGCTAATAGTATATCTTCCTGAATTTCTCTGAGCTTTTCTCTGTCCCTTTCACTCCAGTATTCTACAGGAAAGTCAAGAATTTTTCCCATGAAAAACCCCCCCCTGCTCTCACTCACACAAACACTCCATAATCTCTCTATTCTCGCCCCACAATCCTTTTCTCTCCACTTTCGCCTCTTCCGTCAGCCTCTCTAATTTCTCAAACTCTTTCTCACTTAATTTTCTGCTCTTGTGCCCTTTATACTTATACACACAAGCATAGCCGTCCGCCACTTCTTTCTCGTTGTAGTTTGTCCCGTTAGGCAAGATAATAAACGCCAGCGTCCTACCGTAGTATCCTTTTCCCTTTGTTATAACCGTCACCTTCTCTCCTTTATAAAGCATCGTTTTTGCGTGCTTTGTGGCAAGCAAGCCAAGTCTTCTCATTTGCTTGAAAGTCGTATGGCACATCTCTATGTCCTTGTCCATCTTTCTTGACGGGTATTCCTCAGGCGTGTCAATGCCGAGCAGTCGAAGCTTAACCCTTTTGCCGTGCATTTTCACCCAAATAGTGTCGCCGTCTGAGATTTTGAGAACGACGGCTTGGTAGGTGGCGGAGAAGGATACGGTAGAAACAAAAACAAATAAAAAAGTGATTACTAACAATCGTTTAGACGTAATTACCTCATACATCTTCTACAGACCAAACAACCTTGCCCAAAACGACTTTTTTGTTTGCTGTTGCTTAAGCTCAGCGAGTTGCTTATCTTTTTCTTCAATAGCACCTTTTAACCGACCGATTTCGTATATAGCCTTCTGTAGTTGTTCTTTTTCTTGTTTGTATTCGTTGAACGGCACGAGTGCCTTGTTTTTCTTTAAGTCGTGTATATCACTCACAACCACCCTGAATAACTCATTTTCACTCTTGACGTTGTAAATAGACAACAGCTCCTTAAACTTCTCATCAGTTTCTTTATCAATCCTAAAACTCTTTCTAATTATTATCATAACGCCATTCTCCTTGACTTGACAGCATGTGACGGCAATTTGATGTCAAATGCTGTCAAACTTCAGAAAAGCCTATTCTAACAAGGATTTCTTCTCTTTAGCCTTATTCAATAACCAATCCTCGCTTACTTTATACCATTCGTAACGTTCTTCACCATTCTTATCTTTCCAATCAAGCCTAACAAGATACTCGTCTTCATATTCTTCCACATGTCCAATCACGGATTCTATTTTCTCTCCATTAACCTCAAGTATATCAACAGCTCCAATAGCGTCTTTTACTGTTATAACATCACTCTCTATCTTTTCAGCTCCAGCATAATCCTTTTCCAAGGCTCTCTTAAGATACGCTATAAAATCTTTAACCTTACCCGCCTCAAACTTCTTAACAACATACTCTATTTGAGCCTTTACATAGTCTTTCCCTTTTTCTTTCAGCCCACCAAGAACAATAGCAATCAAGTTCATCTTCTCTCTAAACTCGCCCGGTATTAAAGCAAGTAGTTCTTTAGCCTCTTCATTCTCTTTCAACTCATCGCTAATTACCTTTTTAGCTTGTTGTTTAAACTTTAATTGAGCGGGTTTAGGCTTCACATGAAACTTTATACTCGTATAAGCTTTACCGTCTTTTTTGAGTTCATAAGATACCGTAAAATCGGTGTGCGGATTTTCGCTTATTTCTCTACAAGCAGGATCTAATACATACTTCCGCAAGTCCGGCATTCTTGGATACTTATTTTCCACACCAAACATCTTTCGAAAATCTCTCATAGACATCTCAGGGACTTTAACTTTCTCGTAATCTTTTATCAGCTCATAAAGCAAAATAGCATATTTACTTTTTAGTCCTTTAACTACAACCAAGTCTATTTTCGCGAACACTCCATTTTTCTTTATCATCGCTTCCCTTACAATTCTGGGTAACGAATAACCAATTACTGTTTTACCAATCTCTTTATCAAAATCGACTTTTACATCATTCAAAACGCTTGATATTCCCCAAGTTTCACCGTCTTTTCTCAAGTAGTTATACTCAATCTTTATATCAACCAAATCTCTTATTATTTGCTTAAGCCTCTGCTTATTCGGTTTCTCAAGTTCAAGAGCTCCTATAATCTCAGAAAGCGAAATATTGAAGTAATCCTTTTTTATATCTCTTTTAAGCTCATTTTTAGCTTCAAATAAGAACACGTCATATAACTTCCTTTGTAGAGCATTCATATCACCAACTATCGCTATGGCCCCACTCGGCTTCTCAAGTATTACTAAGTGTCTTTTCTTCATCATCTCAAGCAACTTACCCATTAACTCGCCTCCTTTCAAGTTTATTATAATACGAGTAGAATAAATGTCAAGTTTCGTCTCTCACTGAGGTAGGCATTTTCTCTCACTGAGGTAGGCATTTTCTCTCACTGAGGTAGGCATTTTCTCTCACTGAGGTAGGCATTTTCTCTCACTGTTTTTTCGAAAACCCGCATAGAAACGCCAATTTTTTTGACGAAAACTCTTTAAAACTCTTTAAAACTTTTTAAAAACAACAACCCGAGATCCTACCAACTCACCAGCTCCTACCGTAATACAGTCTCCCTACCAACCAAAAGCCGTTGCCTACACCCACCCACCACCCCGTCGTCGTCGTTGTTTTTTTAATTTTTAAGAACAACAAGAAAGAAAAAAAATCGGATACGCTTCGCTTCACTTCGTTGTATTTCTCCCCTACCGCTACGAAGAAAACCCAAAGAAGAAATCCTCGCTACACGGGGAGAAATACAACTTCGTTTCGCTATATGGATAAAAAATCAATATCAATTAAGCGGATGAAGTTTGTTTATTCGATCAGACGCCCTACCCGAATATAGAGCTCCTACCAACCAAAAGCCTCTTTTCTTGTAAGAGCAACAAGCAAGATAACACGCCCCCTTTTCCTGTCCCTACCAAGCAAATCTTTGTTATTAGCCAAAATATACCGCTATCGCGAAAGGATAGACTTAACTTTATACCCAACATAGAGTTACTCAAGCAATCTCTACTTTCAAAAAACTCCCCGCGCACGGCCCTCAAAACGCCCTCAGATTGACAGAAACGCCCCTATTTGCTCAAAGTCGGGCGGGAGTCGATATATTAATCGAATTTGAAAAACTTGACGCCTTAAAACGCGTTATTTTAGACGTTATAAATCCTCTCGCCCCAGGCGGTCGGCAAGGAAGGGGGGGGCGTGATCTTTTTTCCCCTTTAAGGAAAGACGCAAGATGCAGTTAACTGCTCTCAATGTCTCTATACTACAAGCACGATAGATACAACGATTTCGCACTTTTCAGAAGCAAATTTAACTCCGAAAAAACAACGCAAAACACGGGGTTATTTTTGTTTTAAAATTCAAATAGAACGGCGTTATATCAACGTTCTTTAATAACGTGAAAAATGGAGTTATCGAAAAAAGCCAAAGGCTTTTAAAATAGTGCGTGAGCCGTCCCGCAAAGGTTATCTTCGAAGCGGAAAGGCGAAACGCTTGACGCGTAAGCGTCTTCAAGCACGTCGGCACGAGAACTCAAAAATTAGTAAGAACTCAAGCGTGCGTAAATAAGCACAAGCAAGCAGTATGTTTTTTGCGTCAGTCTTGTTTTTCTCGTTTAATAGAGCAAAAAACAACGCTCGGTAGAGCGTAAAATAGACAGACTACAGAAAACTACAGACTACAGGAAAAGCTTATAAACTCAAGCATTCTAACCTGTTATGGGATACAGAATAATATATACTTGACTTTCCCCGCTTTTGGCAGCAATATATTAGTGCCTACTCGCCCATGAGTGGCACGATCTTTAGGCCGGTAAAAACGCACGGAAGTGCGTAGAAAAACGCCCGTAAGGGCGTAGGAAACAGACTAAAGAAACGTAAATAGACAAAAGAGACAAAACCCACCTTGCGCTCAAGGAGCGCCCAAAAATCACTAAATTAACCATAAATTCCGTAATAATAGTTAAGATTTAACATATAGATATATTTTTGTTTAAAAAACGGAGAGAGGGAGAGTTTGGCCTGTAGGTCTTATTCCGTGTTTACACGGGATAGGGCTGTCCCGGGGCTACCAGAGGGAGTGGCGCCCCTCAAGTACCCGGGACGGGGACCGCCGGATGCACGGAGACGTGCTCGTCCGGTAGGGAACGGGGGCTCGCGGCTGGCAACCGCGTTCTACCCACTATCAGGCCGAAAAGGCCAAAAGGATACGGGCGACGGGGAAATAGTCTGAGGGTATTTTCATCAGGTTTAGGCCCGCAGGCTCGGTGTGTATGAAAGGGTGACGCCCTCGAAAGAGAGGGCTAATCCCCCTGGGTCTTGTCCTGAAAGGGGCAGAGATCCAGCGCGGCGGGGGAGGTATAGGCGGGTAACCGTCTATACTGACATAGCTCAACCCGATAAAGGCCCGTCGAGACGGAGCGACGGCCAAAGCCCCTACCAAGTAACGCTTGGGAGCTGGGGCGACCGCGTAAGTCCAGCTGGAGCGGTAGCGAGGCCACAAATCCGATGACCCCATATCTCGAGCCGAATTCCGCAAGGATAGTAGGCAGGGGGCCTCTGTATCCTACCCTCTCCCGTCCTTTCCTTGTAGGAAGGACATAGGGGAGCAAGAGATATGGGCACAGGAAGCCGGAACAGCTGGATTGACATGCACACCTAACCCGGGAAGGGCAACCGGTGGCAGGATTTTCAGAAAGCCGATATGCACCCAAAAAGCCACAAGGCACCTGGGAGCGAGGCTCAATAGAGGCAAGGTATCGGGCAGGGCAGTCTGATACCAAGGACGGCGGCCGCCAACCGCCATTAAAAGTCCCCTCGAAAGGCCTCACCTTGCACGGTCAAGCTCTTTCCTCTCTCCAACAAACTTTTGGCTATTCCCAAAAGGAATTAGCCAAAACAAAAAGGATCCTCAAGAGCCCAAAAGGCTCAAGAGGTGTCAGGTAAGAAAAAACCTAAAAATCTAATCAGGAAAACAAAAATCAAAAAGAAGATGAAAACCTTATCAATTGGCCAATAAGGCCTTAACATATAAACCTAAAAACAAGCAAACCAGCCCTATTTTTATACCGACCGGCCAGTCTTGTGCGTCTTTTCGGGGAGCAGTAGGTAGCCCTACTCTCCCCATCCATATTTTTCTCTTTTGGAGGTGTTCTATGCCCGAAAACGGCTACACGACAGGGATTTGGGAATTTGTCGAACTACTACGCCATAGGGTTTCATACGGCTATATTTACTACTATGTTTTTCCTCAGAAAAAACCACAAAAAGACGCCGAAATCTCGCAATACTACAAGTCAAACTTTAAAAAGTATCAAAGAGTCTACCGCAAGCATGTAAAGAACCTCAGAAATTACTTTTACATGAGATACCAAAACACCGGTATCGTTTTAGCCACTGAGGGCAAACCAGACCCGGAGCTCACGCACATCGAACCCTACCTTGTAGATATTCGCCAAAAACCGCTACACCTCAAAGTTTCCGATATTACGGAGCTCATAATCCACGCGCAACCGAGGGCCAATAAAAAGACACTCAAGGTCAACGTATATTTAAGCAAAGAGACAATACAAATCATCAAAGCAAACTTATTACAGGTTTTAAAAGAAAATGCTAACCCCAGTAAGAAAGAACAGAAGCGGGCAAAGGCTAATATAAAACGGGCTTGGCTCATAAACGGCTACCCGTCCTTCGCAGGGCTACTCGAACAAAAGAAACAATTACGCTCTTGGTATGTAAAAGAGGCGAGGATAAGAGGTATAAACATTCCTCAAAGCGAGCTCAAGCTCTCATACTTCAGAAAGAACCGCCTCAAGAAGAATTAACCACAAAATGTAAATAGTGTGGTAATTATTTATAAAATAAGGTCAAATTAAGCCTTTTTATTCCCAAAAAGTCTTGATTTTCTCTTTCATATTTACTACTTTATATTAAAAATAAAATAGTAAAAAGGAAGGAGTGTGTCAATGTTGCCAAGAGCGCTAAACGGCAATTTGGTTTTTTCGGGCAATATCCCCAATTACCTAACAGAAAGCCAGTTAAACAACCTTATAGCTACCTTTCAGGCTTGGTATGACGATAAAAGCATATCAGATACTAAAAGACGCATAAGAGGCCGCTATTGGCTTGTTTTCCTAACACTTAGGTTTACGGGTGCAAGGATAAGCGAGGTAATAAACAT
>WFRG01000067.1 GCA_015486705.1 Hippea sp.
AATTAATCACACTCTCCTCGTAAATTTAAGCAAAATAACACTATTAACAATCAACGAACATCTCCAAAGCACCCTATAAAAACACGAATTCTTATCCTTTAACAATCCAAGAAAATGTGACTCTTTAAATCTTAACTTTTATTTGACTTATAAATACAAATTGGATTAAAATGTGCCAAATAATTTCCAGGAGGTTGCTTATGGGTAGATTTAAGTTTTTGGCTCTTTCTTTTCTTATTCTAATGTGTTTCCCGCTGTTAACGTACGCTGGAAACGTTGACACCTTTGGAATTGGTTCAAAAGCTACAGCACTTGGTGGAGCTTATGCAGCTTATGCTGACGGGCCGTTTGCTGTTTACTATAACCCCGCAGGGTTAACTCAAGTAAAAAGACCCATGATTAGTGTTGGCGGAGAGATTATGGACCCAACATTAAAGGTCTACAACTATAAAGCCACAGACTTAGGAGGAAACAAAGTTGATCCATATGGAAAAGACATATCTGACACATCCCCGGATTTAGTTGTTCCATTTGCAGGTTTTGTCATTCCTTTAAACGACAGATTCACGTTTGGCTTTGCAGCATACACACCTTATGGCTTGCATGTTAAGTTTGACAGTAACCCTTTAGTAAACCCTGGTGCATACAATAACTTTGATTCATACTATATGAGAATGGTCGTGACGCCCACCATAGCCTACAAAATCTCAGATAAATTATCGGTAGGCTTTGGTATATCAATAGGAAAGTCATATAGCGGTAATGAAAGAAGAATATACGCACCTGGAACTTCACTGCATAACAAGATAATAAAAGGCAACATGATGGACCCTATAAACTACTCATACAACATAGGTGTTCTTTATAAGCCTATAAAACAGATTGCTCTTGGGTTGACGTACAGATCAAGAACACATACTAACTTTACCGGAACGGTAGAGACCGAAGGTGTACAAAGGGTTGGTGCATCTGTAGTTATTGATCACCCAGATCAAGTGCAAGCAGGAATTAGGTATATGCCAACAGATTATTTGTCTTTCGAAGTTGACTTTCTGTGGACACATTGGGATTTGATACATCAATATACACTGCATTTCAATAGCCCTTTAACGATAATAAACAGCAAGGAACAGACATTCTACAGGAATTGGAAAAACACAAAAGAGTTTAAATTCGGTGCAGAATGGAAAGCTTCAAAATTATTAACCCTAAGAGCTGGCTATTACTATGACCCATCACCAATTCCAACCGATACATTCGACATGGTTTGGCCAGACGGTAATAAAGAAACATACTGTTTTGGAGCTGGTTTGGACTTCGGACACTTCAGTGTAGATGCAGCTATCCAATACATAAAAGCAACAGGCAAAAGGTATGTAAGAGGCGACAGTGAAGAGTTAAATAGCTCCTATCCAAGCACATATGACCCTGGCAGCGTTTACACAGAAGGATACGGCAAATTATGGGGTTACAGCTTGACATTGAACTACAAATTTTAAGTAACAAGGAGGTAATTTTATGAAAAAATTCATCACATATCTTGCAGCCTTAACTTTAGTATTGATGGTTTATTCCTGTGGAAGCGGTGGGGGAGCACCACACCTTGGCGGAGGAAGCAGTATCGGTTCTCAATCCACACAACCAGCAACAGTATACAATATAGACCAACAGGACCCAAGCAAATCTGTAATACCATTCCCAAATGATCTGGTCTTAAATGGTAGTTCAGATTTAGGTCCTGCTTTATTACAAGCCGTTGAAGGTTCTACAAAAAGTCTAACAAGGACTGAAGGAGTTGATTCTAGCACATCTAACCTTTTGGCTTTCTACACAGCTTTAATAGCTTTAAAATTGGAAGGTTTCAGTCCAAATACACCTGTCATAATACCCGTTCCAAAGGGTGTTCAACTGAATGAAAATGAGCTACAAGAAAATATAAAGGCGATTGATTTAACAAGATTTATAGAATACGTAATTGGAAACTTTTTACTAACTGGAAAATACACACCTACTTCCGCAAATGATTACTGTGCTCTATTTAGCAGTCATCAAGATAACGATACCTTAGCTATCGGTTGTGCAGAAACAATTTTAGGCTACTATGCAAATACAAATCCTCAGGAACTATCTTCATTTATAAGCGGTATCTCACCTTACATCTATACGCCTTTGGTTGTAAAACAAGACGTGTCTAATGGCATAGTTTACGGTTACCCTGTTGTTCCGTTTAATCCTGGCGATAAATATGTAGCAGTAGTTCAAAAGGGCATAAATGGGCTCAACCCATCTTTAATAGGACAGTGGCTAATAGGGTATGGATCATCATCAGATAAAGATTTTCAACAATTAAAACCATTAAGGGAAGCCTATGTTGGCATTCTTCCTTTATTAAGTGCTTTAGGTATACAAAAAAGCAATATAAATGAAATGACTACCTTTACCGTAGCGGATAAAACTTTAGGTTTAACAGATTATGGAATAATGTCTCAGTTGGCAACCGGATTGGAAAACGGTAGTATTCAGATTAGTGACTTGATTAATGCCTTGCAAGCTTACGTTGGTAACGAGTGTGATGCAACATCAAATCATTTATGCACTATACTGAATAACATTTTAGAAAACGATTATGAATACTCAGACCTTGATAATATGACTTATGCAGGACCGAGTTCCGAAAATGAATACTTACAAATAGACGGTCTTAGTGATCTACCACTTGTGTGTCAAGATCTGTACGATAACGCAACAATAAGACAAGCGTACGGTTTACATCAAATCACAAATTTGTCTAGTGAAATGGCAATTTTGCTCAATAGCACATCATTAGATAACGTAACACCATACATACTCACACCAAATGTATATGAGATTTCAGCCATAATGACAATAATAGATAGCAATACATCTGATAACGGAACATTAAACTATCCCGAGATTTGCAAAGAAATTTTCGATAACGCAACCCTCTATGATAATGTAACAACGGTCATTTATCCTCCAAAAACTCAACTGACTGACTTAAAAGGATTCCTGATATTCCAACATGGTTTAGGCAGAGACAAAAGCGACGGCGGTATATTGGCAAGCGATATACAAGATTTCGGCAAGTATATTATATTCGCTATGGACTTGCCGTGGCATGGCAATAGGATTCCACCAAATCCAATGTTCGCAAGTCAAGCTTCGGCTTGCCAAAAAAGTGGATCATGCTATCTAACTGCTAATCCTATTAACGATGTAATGAATATCTATCAATCTCTCCTCGATATGCACACATTCACAAAATTTGTTTATGCAAGCGATGTAGAAACAATGGCAAAAGTTGGCACAACATTAACCGGAAATCCTTTACCTCCTCTACCAGTTTACTTTGCCGGTCAATCTATGGGCTCAATTACAGGTTCTATGCTGCTGAACATAGACAACATAACACAATCGAAAGCCCTCCAGATTGCGGGATTACCAGCAAACAACTACATCTCTAAAGCAGTTCTCAATGTAGGCGGTGCAAATTACTCTGCCATTATTAACGGTGCTACAAACCCAGAAATTGCGGCATTGGGTGAGGCAGCAACTGGAGGCAAGTACAGCAAGAATCAGGTAGGATACAATTTAGCTATAGCCCTATTCCAACTTGTACTTGATCCAGTTGATCCATCATTCATGGCAAGAAACCCAAACATTAAAAGTAAAATAATCATGCAAAACGTGGAAGGCGATACGCTGGTTCCGAATACATCAAATGAACTATTATATTATGCTTATAACTACAACTACAACAAGTTACCATCCTATCCATTTACCAGGGTAAAACCAAATTATATTTCTTATGACAACAGCACAATTTCAGCTACAGCTGGAAAGTGGTATATGTTTGAAGGCGATGCGCAATATCCATGGATTAACCACGGATTTATAATCCACACTGCAGACACTCAAGACGCATTAGACACAATGTACCCATCCACCGTAGTTAACGGAAAGCCAATGATAAACTTAGACTATGCCAACAAAGCCGAAGCTCTTGCAAGACAGCAAATGTGCACATTCCTATCACCTGTGCCTATACCTTAAGCTTTAGACAAAATCTAGAAAAAGCGGGCTCTTCCAACGCCCGCTTTTCTTTTACCCCTTTTTTCACACCTACGAAGTGTGAAAAAGTGGAATTAAAGCAAGGTTTTATGACGGGATTTTTTCTCTTTTAAAGCCAAATTTGTGGCTACTCTTCCTTTAGGGGTACGCTTTATATACCCCTTTTGCAATAAAAATGGCTCAACAACATCTTCGAGTGTGCCTTTATCCTCGCCAATACTTGCGGCAAGCGTGTCTATTCCAACTGGCCCACCGTTGAATTTGCCCAACAAAGTAGAGATATACTTTTTATCCAAATAGTCAAGGCCATCCTCATCTATTTGCAACATCTCCAAAGCCCTTAAGGCAATATCTTCATCAACCGTATCCTTATTTTCAATCTGCGCCAAATCCCTAACCCTTCTCAAAAGCTTATTTGCTATCCTCGGCGTTCCACGTGACCTTTCCGCAACAATTCTCCTTGCCTCTTTTTTTAAACCAATACCTAACAGTTTAGCCGAGCGTTCAAGTATTTTTTCTATATCTCCTACAGAATAGAAATCCAATCTAAAAATCATGCCAAACCTGTCTCTCAATGGAGACGTGAGCATCCCAGCCCTTGTGGTAGCTCCAACCAAAGTGAAAGCAGGCAAATCTATTCTGATAGTTCTAGCTCCAGGACCTTGCCCAACGATTATATCAAGTTTAAAATCCTCCAAAGCCGAGTATAACGTTTCCTCTACGGCTCTGTTAAGCCTATGAATCTCATCAATAAACAAAACGTCCTTTTCGCTTAAATTTGTCAATATTGCCGCTATATCTCCCACTTTCTCAATAGCTGGCCCCGTTGTTGTTATAATATTTGAGTTCATCTCTTTAGCTATAATATTTGCCAAAGTAGTCTTTCCAAGTCCGGGTGGTCCATAAAAAAGGCAATGCTCCAAGGCCTCTCCCCTTTTTCTTGCCGCCTCAATGGCAAGAGATAGCCCCTTAACAACATTTTCTTGCCCAATATATTCATTTAAACTTGAAGGCCTTAAATTTAATACTAACTCATCGTTTTCATAATTATTTTCATTCAACGTTTAACCCCTAGCGCTTGTCTTCTTATAGAGCTAACCTCTTCCTCACTAAGCTCTCTGTATTGACCCACCTTTAAATCATCTAACTCAATGTCACCAATGGCTATGCGCTTTAGTTTTTCTATGCCAACGTCAAAGGCCTTTAAAAAACGCCTTAAAATTCTATTCCTTCCACTATCTATGGCAATAATAACCCAATTTGGATTAGCTGTCTTTTTTATTGTCAAAGGTTTAAAAAACCCATCATCCAACATTATGCCTTTGGACATCTCTTTTAATTTTTCTGCATTTAAAGGCTTCTTTGTTTTTACAAGATATGTTTTTCTAATTTTAAACTTGGGGTGCATCAGCATATTGGCAAATTTACCGTCATTTGTAACAATCAGCAACCCTTCGGATAGATAGTCGAGCCTCCCGACGCAAATAAGCTTTTGGTTTATAGTGTTAAAAAAGTCGCAAACCGTTTTTCTGCCTTCTTCATCCTTGGTAGAACTTATTACAAAAGGTGGCTTATAAAAAGCAAAATAGAGATTATCTTGCTTACCTAAAGTGACCACCTTTCCATCTACTTCCAAAACATCATTTTCTGAAATATCAACAAAGCCCTTTAGTATCTCACCATTTACCTTAACCCTTCCAGCTTTAACAAATTCATCAGCTTTTCTTCGTGATATATTTAATGTTTGAGCTAAGTATTTATTAACCCTCATTCTACAAATCCAGACAGAATTCTGCTTCTTTTACGATGTCTCAGTTTCCTTAAAGCCTTTGCCTCAATCTGTCTAACCCTCTCTCGTGTAACACCCAAAACTCGACCAACCTCTTCTAAAGTGTGATCATGTCCATCACCGATTCCAAACCTCATTCTCAAAACCTTTTCCTCTCTTTCTGTCAATGTTGACAGCACTTCTTCTATTTTTTCTTTCAAATTTTCCTCTATAACATAAGATAGAGGCTGTTTTGTCCTTGTATCCTCAATAAAATCCTCTAAATGTGTATCGTTATCATCACCTATAGGGGTCTCAAGCGATATGGGCTCTTTAGCTATTTTTATTATGCTCTTAATCTTATCCTCATCCATCTCGAGATATTCAGCCAATTCAGCCGCTGTTGGTTCTTTGCCTTTCTCTTGAACCAATAATTTTGAAGCCCTAACGATTTTATTTATTGTCTCAATCATATGAACGGGGATTCTTATTGTTCTTGCCTGATCGGCTATAGCCCTCGATATAGACTGCCTAATCCACCAAGTAGCGTAGGTAGAAAACTTAAAACCTTTTTTGTAGTCAAACTTATCCACAGACTTCATCAAACCAATATTACCTTCTTGTATCAAATCCAAAAAAGACAAGCCTCTATTGAGGTGCTTCTTGGCAATAGACACGACCAATCTTAAATTAGCCTTTATCATCTTCTGCTTAATCTCTTCAACATCTTTCCTGGCAATTTCAATCTCTCCTAATACATCAAATAGA
This sequence comes from Hippea sp., assembly GCA_015486705.1. The sequence continues at coordinate 6,629 of WFRG01000067.1, forward strand.
TGTTCTCTATCAGGCAAATTTTTATAGGTCTTAACCCTTTCTAAAAAAGATTCTGTCATTTTCTGTATATATTTATCACTTAAAGCAATTTCCTCAAAATCGTTAAATATACCCTCTTTTATTTCTGATATCTCATCCTTATCTTTTGCATTAAGCAAGCTTTCATATTTTTCTATTATGTCGTCTAAAATCTTTAAAAATGTTTCTTTCGCCGTATGGTCTTCCTCTGCATCGTCGTCAAAATCATAATTTAAGTCTAATGCATTTGAAACATTCTTAACCTTTTCTTCCCCGTTGATTATCTCTTCTTTCAACTCCTTCATTGCATCTTTAACAAACGGAACCTCTATCAGCTTTTTGATTAACTTCGTTTTACTTTCCTCTATCTTCTTGGCGATTTCGATTTCTTCTTCTCTCGACAGTAAAGGTATATTCCCCATCTCCCTCAAATACATTCTAATCGCGCTTCCCACTTCTTCATCTTCACTCAACTCAAAACTCTCGTTCTCAGCATTTGAAGATGTTTGTTTATCAGTATCTATAATGTCTATATCTAAGTCATCGCAACGCTTTATTATGTCGTCTATATCGTCTACGCTTATGCCTTCTGGAAGGATATCGTTAATCTCATCATACGTAACATACCCTTTTTTCCTACCCTCATCCAAGATTTTTCTCATTGCTTCATCGTTAGTATCTTTTGACATATTCACCACCTTCCTTAAAGGTTTTTATGTTCAAAATTCTGGTAATCCTTCTCAAGAAATGCCACCATCTATTATAATTTGGGTTAAAAGATCGTTTTGTCAAGATGCAAACCACATTTGCAACTCACGATTATAGGCAACTAATCCTTGTTTTCAAGTTTAAATTTAATATAATCTGCAGGCTATGGACATAGAACTTTTCGACTACGAACTACCAAAAGAGCTAATAGCACAACATCCCCACATACCAAGAGACGAATGCAAGCTAATGGTTTGTGATAGAAAAACAGGCAAAACAACCCACACTATTTTCAAAAACATCATAAACTTTCTAAACAAAGGAGACCTTTTGGTTTTAAATGATACAAAAGTGATCCCTGCACGAATATTTGCAAAAAAAGAAACAGGTGGAAAAATAGAAATATTCTTGTTGGAAAAATTGGACAAAAACAGATTCTTGTGCTTAACGCGCGGCAAAATAAAAAAGATAACAGATGTGATACTAAAAAACGGTCAAACAGCAAGGATTACAAAACTTGAAAACTCCGATAAAAGAATTGTAGAATTTTGCGAAACAAACAATGTATATGAATTATTGGAAAAAGTAGGCGAGGTGCCTTTGCCTCCTTACATAAAAAGGTCGTACGATAACTACAACAAAGAAAAAGATTTTGAGTATTACCAAACAGTCTTTGCCAAAAAATCAGGCGCTGTGGCATCCCCAACCGCTGGGCTACACTTCACAGAAAAGCTTTTAAATGAGATAAAAAGTAAGGGGGTAAAAATCTCACACATAACTCTTCATGTCGGCATAGGAACATTCAGACCTGTCAAAGAAAAGAAAGTGGAAAACCACAAGATGCATTCAGAAAAATTTGAGATTAATGAAGAAGTGGCAGAAATTATAAACAAAACAAAGCTATCTGGAGGCAGAATAGTAGCTGTAGGCACAACTGTGGTTAGGGCGCTTGAATCAGTCTCGACAGAAACAGGTTTTGTTAAACCAATTAAAACAGAAACAAATATCTTTATCTATCCAGGATACAGGTTCAAAATTGTTGATGCTTTAATAACAAATTTCCATCTGCCAAAATCTACACTGCTTATGCTTGTAAGCGCATTTTATGATAGAGAGAAAATTTTGGAATGCTACAGAAAAGCAATAGAAGAAAAATATAGGTTTTTCAGCTTTGGTGACGCAATGTTTATTTATTAAAAACAAACCTGTCTAATTGCTTCATATAACACTATTGCAACACTGTCAGCCAAATTTAAAGACCTAACATTATCTGTCATGGGAATATTGATAGAATGTTCATAAAAAGCCGTTAAAAAATCTTCAGGCAAACCTTTTGTCTCAGAACCAAAAATTAAAAAATCACCTTTTTCAAATTTGGCTTCAAAATAGGACTTTTTAGCTTTTGTAGATGACAGAAAAAACCTTTTATTCTCATATTTATCTAAAAAATCGTTTAAAGAGTTGTGTATTTCAAGTTTAAGGTTCTCCCAATAATCCAAGCCAGCCCTTTTAAGCCTTTTATCACTTAGAGAAAAGCCCAAAGGTTTTATCAAATGGAGAGTAGAGTTCGTAGCAACGCAAAGGCGAGCGATATTTCCTGTGTTTGGTGGAATATCTGGTTGGAATAGAACTACGTGAAAATCACATCTATCGTTATCGTTTAATAAAAAATTGCGTTGCATGGATTTATCAATTTAAAAAAGATATGAGCCGCATGCTCTAACCAACTGAGCTACGCCGCCCTTAGATAAATGAAAAACAATAGGAAAGATTCTATTTTAACCCCCTGGCAATACCTACTCTCCCACGGGCTCTCCCGCAGTACCATCGGCGCATGCAGGCTTAACTGCCGTGTTCGGAATGGGAACGGGTGTTTCCCTGCATGCTATCCTCACCAGGGGGAAT
>WFRG01000068.1 GCA_015486705.1 Hippea sp.
CTACCTAAGCGGGGTTTTTTAGGGATTTTTATAAGCTGTGTGCGCGAAGGAAAACTTGGATTATTGGAAAGAGATTATAAATAAATTTCATATGCCTGTTATGTTAATAAGTAAGAAAAGAAAAATACTCTTTCAAAATAGTGCCTCTGAAAGCCTTTTCGGTCTTAGAATAGGTGAGGTTTGCTGGAAGGGTTTTTGGAATGGAGAGACTTTGAGCTATGATGAAAGGAAACTTTATGAAAAGGGCATTGTCACTGAAAGCATGAAATGTAGTTTCTGTAAATTGGAGGAGACCTTAGAAGAACAAATTCCAATGAATGCAGAAGCCTTTGTTTCCGGTAATTATTGGGAATCTTGGTGGGTGCCTTTATCAAAAGATGTTTGTTTGCATTATTTTATAGATATAACAAAACAAAAAAGAGTAGAAGAAGAACTTAAAACGGCAAGAAAGAATCTTGAAAATTCCCTTTCTTACCATAGAGCGTTATATGAAAATAATCCTGCTATGATGCTGATTGTGGATGGAGAAAGGACTATTTTAGATGCCAATCCAGCCTTTTTGAAAGCTACAGGCTATGAAAAGAAGGATATAGTAGGTAAAAATGCATCAGTTATACATGTAAGTCAGCATCACTATGAAAAGTTTGCAAATATTTTTGAAAGGGTAGTTAAAGGTGAAGTAGAGATAAGTACGTTGGAATATTGTCTTAAAAGTAAAAATGGAGACATCATTTGGGTTGAGGTTACGGGTTCAACGGTAATTCTGCCTAACAGGAAAGGGGTTATTTGGAGTGCTGTTGATACTACAGATGCTCATAAATTGAAAGAAGAGCTTAAACATCAGGCTGTGCATGACCAGCTTACAGGTTTATACAATAGATACGCTTTAGAGGAAGAATTAGAAAGGGCTATTGAGAGAACAAAAAGAGGCAATGATATCTTGGCTGTGTGTTTGATAGATTTGGATAGCTTTAAGCCAATAAATGATAAATACGGTCATGATAAGGGGGATGAAGTATTAAGGGTTATATCTTCAAGATTGAAAAATGCCGTTAGAAAATCGGACTTTGTGTCACGGTTTGGTGGGGATGAATTTGTAGTTTTGTTAGAGGCTGTTAAGGATGTAAAAAACTTAGATATCATCTTTAAAAAGATAGAAAAAGCGGTTGTTGAACCGGTAGGGTTGAGCAGCGGTGAATATGTATCTGTTGGCTTGAGTATGGGTGTTTTCATTTACACAAAGGATGAAGAAGATGACTCCGAAAAGGTTCTTTATAAAGCCGATATGGCTATGTACGAGGCGAAAAGAAAGAAGGGCAACAGAGAAAGGTTTTACGAGATATACAACATGTAATTTGCGTTTGACTACTCAATATTTGTTTTATTAATCCGATGTTAAAGTAGAGGTGAAAATGAGAAAGATTTTACTTGTCTTTTTATTTACTATGCTTTCGATTAATGCTTTTGGTTTTGCATATCAAAATGTTCAGGTCAGATGGGATGGCAACTATTTAGTATTTTACTATGATTTAACTGGTAATTCTAATGAAGAGGCCGTGGTTGGAGTTGAGGTTAAAATCAAAGGCAAGGTATACGTTACAAGACAATTGCAACTACAGGGAGATATTGGGCTTGTTAAAGTTGGTCAGAACAAAAGAATATATTGGGATGTATATAAAGATTTCCCTGATGGCATACCCAAAGATTCAAAGTGGTCTTTGCTTGTAAGACCACAGCAGTATACTAATTCTCTTGGCATGCAGTTTGTTTATATTCCCGGTGGTTGTTTCTATATGGGAGCAAACCCCAAAGATAAGTATGCAAAAAGCGATGAAAAGCCGAGACACAAGGTTTGTGTACACGGTTTCTATATTGGTAAATACGAAGTGACAAATAAACAGTTCTGGATGTTTGATTCAACACACAATAGCGGCGGCGGAAAGTTATACGATTTAAATAAGCCAAATGAACCGGTTGTAAATGTTTCCTGGGACGAAGCGCAAAAGTATATACAATGGATAAATAAAAAAACAGGTGAAGTTTATAGACTGCCGACAGAGGCAGAGTGGGAGTATGCTGCGCGTGGCGGTTTGAATAGGGATACGTATTGGAAAGATCCAAAGGATGCGTGTAAATACGGTAATTTTTACGACATAACCGCCTATGAGAAACTAAAAAACTACAAAATTGAAAAAGGACATTTTCCGTGCAGCGATGGTTATGTTGGAACTGCTCCGGTTGGTAAGTTTTTACCGAACAATTTTGGACTTTACGATATGCTGGGCAATGCTGCCGAATGGTGTCTGGATACCTACTATTCGAAGGCTTATAGTCTAATGAAAAATGCACATGACCCTGTGTATTTAAACCCTTATCAATCTCTTGCAAAGGTAGTTCGTGGTGGTAGTTGGTTTAACTATATAAGGTGGACTCGCCTCTCAGCGCGGAGCAACTACATGCCTGGTTTGAGAAACGATTTTATTGGGTTTCGCCTTGTCTTAGAGCCTTAACCAAAAAGTCTAAAGCATATTCATAGCCCATATAACCAAACCCTGAAATTACACCCACAGCGATGTTTGAAAGATATGATTTGTGCCTGAAGCTTTCCCTTTTGAATACGTTTGAGATGTGAACTTCTATAAACGGTATGCCAATAGCGAGCAGTGCGTCCCTGATAGCTATACTTGTGTGAGTGTATGCAGCAGCATTTAAAATTAAACCGTCAAAGTTTCTTTCTTTAAGTAGTTGGACATAATCCACAATCTCACCCTCTGAGTTGGATTGAAAAAATTCTATTTCACAACCTAAAACGAGGGCTTTGTTAGAAAGCTGCTCGTTTATATCTTTTAGAGTTTCTTTTCCATATATCGATGGCTCCCTCAGGCCAAGTAGATTTAGATTTGGCCCGTGAATTACGGCTATTTTCATTTTAAGATGCGAATATAAGCTTTTTCCCGCCTAATAAATGCATATGTATATGATAGACCTCTTGGCCTGCATCTGGCCCATTGTTTATGACTATTCTGTAGCCGGTTTTGTCAATCCCCAGTTGTTTTGCTACCTTGTTCGCTACAATTGCCATGTCGCCAATAACATTCTTGTTTGAATCATCAATGTCGGCAAGTTTTTCTATGTGCTCTTTGGGTATGATCAATATGTGTATGGGCGCTTTTGGGTTTATGTCCTTAAAAGCCATGTATTTCTCGTCTTCGTACACTACATCTGCCGGTATCTCACCATTTACTATTTTACAGAATATACACATGACTTTACCTCCTTATCGTCTCTTCCCTTTTTGCCCCTGTTGAGATTATACTAAACCTAACACCAACGAATTTCTCTATAAATTCAATATACCTTTTGGCGTTCCCCGGTAAATCTTTATATTCTCCTATTCCTTTTGTGCTATCCCATCCCTCAAATGTTTTGTAAAGTGGTTTGCACTTTTCGTACTCTTCCAATTGGCTCGGTATGTAGCCA
>WFRG01000069.1 GCA_015486705.1 Hippea sp.
AACACAAAGTTATGCCTATCTAAAAAATCCTTTGCCTCAGCCTTTTTCAAATTTATCGGTATTCCACACGCTTCAAGCACATCAGCAGAGCCAGACTTTGAGCTCACAGCTTTGTTGCCATGCTTTGCAACAGGCACAAACAAACTGCAAACAATGGCCGATGCTGTCGAGATGTTAAATGTATTTTTGCCATCCCCTCCCGTGCCGCATGTATCAAGAAGGTCATAGTCAAGTTTAAGTCCATCTGCATGTTTCTTCAAAGACGAAGCGGCTGCTGCTATCTCCTCTGCTGTCTCGCCTTTATCTGACAAAAGAACAAGAAATTCCGCCATACTATTATCATCAACCGAACCGTCCAACATGTTGTCAAAAACGGCCTCCACAAGCTCAAAACCCAAATTCTCGCCTTTTTTGAGTCTTTCAATAGCCTCAACTATCATGAACAACCCCCTTAACAAAATTTCTAACTATCTGCAGCCCAAACTCACTTGTGTAGGATTCCGGATGAAACTGAACGCCAAAAATCAATAGCTTCATATTTTCTATCCCCATCACCTCACCATCAGAATTGGCAGTTGAACTAACAGAAAAATCACCTCGAACACCATCAACAACTAAAGAGTGATACCTTGTCGCTTTGAAACTCTCTGGCAATCCATCAAACAATGGGCTTTTATTCAAAACCTTAATCTCATCCACCTTACCGTGCATGATTTTCTTTGCCTTTCTAATTTCGAAATTAAAATAGTAACCAATAGCCTGCATACCCAAACAGACGCCAAAAATAGGTAATTTTCCTTTAAAAAAATCCAAAACATCCAAAGATAGCATGGAGTTTTTTGGATGCGAAGGACCGGGTGAAATTGCAATGGCACTTAAGTCTTTAACATTTTTAACCGAAGCCAAACCCTCTGTGTTTTTAAAAACCTTCACATCATCGTAAAAACCGATGTAGTGATAAAGGTTATAGGTAAACGAATCGTAGTTATCAATTAAAGCTATCATCGATACCTCCCGCCTTGAGAAGTGCCTTCAGTTTGTTTATTGTTTCGAAATACTCACTCTCCGGGTTGCTATCGTAGACAATGCCGGCTCCAGCTTGAAACCTCGCTACATCACCATTAAAGATTGCCGTCCTTATGGTTATTGCCAAATCCACATTCCCAGAAAAGTCTATATAGCCAACGCAACCGCCATAAGCTCCCCTCGGATGGGTTTCTATTTCATCGATTATCTCAATAGCCCTGACCTTCGGAGCGCCACTCAAAGTCCCTGCTGGAAATGTGTTCGATATGACATCCATGACAGACATATCGTTGTTAATGTCAGCCTCAACATTTGACGTAAGATGAACAACATGGGAGTAAACCTCAGGTCTCATGAATGATGTAACGGTAACAGCCCCTGGTGATGAGATCCGCGCAAGGTCGTTTCGTGCAAGGTCAACAAGCATAATGTGCTCTGCTCTCTCCTTCTCATCGTTTAAAAGTTCACTCTTAACAGCTTCTAAATTCTCGGTTTTTGGCTTTGTTCCAGCAATAGGCCTGATTGTTGCCACATTTCCTCTGAGTTTCAAGTGGATTTCGGGAGACGAGCCAGCCATACAGAAATCATTGTGCTTAAAATAAAACATGTAAGGAGACGGATTTATGCGCCTCAAATTCCTGTAGAACCCAAACGGATCAACACCCTTAACATCAAAAAAATTACTCAAAACAACCTGAATCGCCTCGCCATCTTCAATGAGCCCTTTTACACTTTTAACATGGCTTATAAACTTTTCTTTTGAGAACATCTGGCTCACAATTTTCGGCTTACCCTCATACCCATTAATGTGATTTTTTAGATTTTCCAATGCTGCACGCATCTCATTAATTGATTGCTGAGCCGCTTTAAAGTTCTCCTCAGGAGAAGAATTTTTATCCAGCATATGGTGATAACCCAAATAGAGCCTGTTTGTGTAGTTGTCGTAAACAAGAAACTTCTTTACCTCAAAGAACAGCCCGTAAATATCAGGTTTTTTCTTTAAAGGCATTCTCAAAATGTCAAAAAGCTCCACAGACTCAAAAGCAAAATAACCAACATAGCCGCCTTTAAAATCACCTAAACTTTTTGTCTCAAACACTTTCAAGGTTCTAACAAAGTCCAAATCCTCTTTTGCTCTAATCACAATGACACGCTCAGGCTCGAAACCTAAAAAAGAAAACCTGCTATAGGTTTTGTCTTCCTTTGCAGATTCAAGAAGAAACAGGTCTTCATACTCAAGCAGTTTGGAAAGGATTGAAACAGGTGTATCCAAATCGCCTTCTATTTCCTCATAAACCACAACACTGTCATATCCACCATCCAAAGCCTTAAAAAACGCTTCCCTTAACTCCATAAACACCTCCATGCAAATAAAAAAGGCCGCAAACCTTGAATTTTCTTGCCAAGGTTTGCGGCCAAATAAAAAAGCCGCTTACCCTCGGCAAGCTCTCTGGCTACCCTGCCAGCAAGCCCACCAAGAATAAGCGGCTCTTACGACAAAAAGCAGGGTAGCTTTTTAGCTACCCCACCACCACTGATTACATTCTATCGTCAAAGAGACAAACCTAAACTCAAACATCCCGGTCAGTTTAGAAAAAAACAACTCCCAAGTCAAGCAAAAAGCCCCCCCTATTTTTCACACTTCGTAGGTGTGAAAAATAGGGCTGAGTTTGCCTTTAATTGGAACAAAAACCTTTTTAAAAATATTGTCGTAAATTTTTACATTTTCAGGTTTAGGATAAATAAATTCACCATTGGGTTTCATCGCATCAATTGCTTCATAGATACTATTAAACTTACCAACACCCAAAGCCGCAAGCATAGCCGCACCGAGTGACGATGTTTCAACGTTGTCTGGTTTAAAAACCGGCAAGTTCATAATATCGGCAGCACAGTTAACAACCAACCTGCTTTTCGCACCACCACCTGAAGCAAACAATCGTTTAAGTTTTATGTTCATCTTTTTTTCTATAGCTTCTTTACCTTCCCTTAAAGCAAACATTAATCCCTCAATGAGCGCCTTATACACATGCTCCATCTTATGACTATCTGTAAAACCAATTATGCTTCCTTTCATTACTTGTTTTTTACCAGCCACACCCTGAGACCAAAACGGATGCAACACAAGCCCATCGCTTCCAGCAGGAATATTGCTAACACGCTTCTCTAACAACTCCTCAGCCGCAATACCTAGACTCTCAGCTGCTTTGGATTCCAATTTAGCAAATTGTTCTTTAAACCAGCTAATCAGCCAGAAACCCCTGAAAACTTGATATTCGACATTGAAAGCATTACCTATGGCAGAAGGATAAGATGGGAAAAACCTAAAGGCTTCTAAATACCTGTCGGAGTTAAAATTTATCGTAGCTGTAGTTCCAAAGCTCAAAGCAGCGTCATACTTGCCATAAGCACCAACTCCAATCAGCTCACAGGCTTTGTCCGAAGCAGCAGCTACAACTGGAACACCTTTTGGCAAACCTGTATCTTTAGAAGCTCTTTCTGTTACATATCCAATTAAATCTGACGGATTTACAAGTTTAGGCAACATATTTAACCTTACAGAAACAGCTTTATACTTCCAGCTATTTTCAGGCTCCCACTGTTTCTTCTTAAAATTAAAAGGTAAATAGCCCACTTGAGATGCATTGGAATCAAAAAAAGCACCCGTTAGTTTATAATTTAAATAGGTTGATAAATAGCATACATACCCCGTCTTTTGCCACAACTCTGGTTCATTTTTTATTACCCAATTAACAGCAGATCTCTTTTGGAATGTCTTAACCGTATCAAAAGCCCCCACGAGCCTAAACAAAAACTCATAAAAACCAAGATTGGTCACTTCTTCTGCTTCCCTTTTGTCAAGCCACAAAATAGCAGGTCTTAAAGGCTCGAAATTCTTATCCAAAAAAACAGTAGTTGCACGCTGTGTTGTTATAGAAACAGCTTCAATATCTTTAGCATCAATACCATTTCGAAAGAGTTTTTTACATACAGAAACAAGGTCATTCCAATAATCCTCTGCCTCTCTTTCGTAATGCCCTGGTTTAGGAGAAAAATAGGGCTTATCATAAAATTGCTTTTCTTTTATGAGCATCTCACCCGAGAAATCATAAACCACACCTTTTATAGTCTGAGTTCCAACGTCAACGGAAAGAATGTATTTACCCATCCAACCTGTAATACCTCAACACATTTTTATATCTTTCAAGTTCCTCGTCGTACTTTTCGGCACTCCAGCCCAATGAAGATATGACCAACTCTTTCTTTTTTTTAAGATATTCAATACCACCATCTAGACTCGTTAAACCAAGTCTGCTTCTCCTTATCATAAGGTCGTCCAAATGGACTACAAAACTACTCTTTAAAATTCCAGAAAAATAACTATCCTCAATTGAACTAAAAAACAGTGCATCGAGCATAGAGACAACACCCATCGCCTCTTTAGTTACAATTTTAAATTTATTGGAATCAATATCCGTCGGATTTCTATTTAAAAAACTAAAAATCCTTTTAGCAATTTTTTTTGAAATGTAATCAAAGGTTGTGAGCTTGCCACCAGCAACAAAAATCATCTTATCCTTGACTCTTAAGATATAATCCCGCGTTTCTTTGGAAGGGTCCTTTTTGTGTGTATTTAAAACACCCCTGACGCCAGAGAAAGTTGAGACAACATTCTCATTACCTATTTTAGCCTTCGGAAACCAATGGTCTAAAGCTTCAAGCAAATACTCAGTTTCATCTTTTGATATCTTAACTTCGTTATTTAAGTCTTCCCCGTAATCAATATCGGTTGTCCCAAAAAGCACAGAACCATTCCAAGGGATAATATACAAAGGTCTCTTATCCCTTGGGTGAAATACGGCACAAGCATACCTTATGGGCACTTTTTCAAAAGGCAAAATCAAATGGCTCCCTTTCAACTTCCTTATGGAAAGCGAAGGGTTGAACTCCCCAATCCATGCCCCTGTGGCAAAAACAATGCTTTTGGAAGGAATGGTTAAACGTTCCTTTCTAACCTCATCCTCAAATACAACCTCATAGCATGAAGGAGTTTTGTTTACTTTAAGCACTTTCGCATAGTTTAAGGCTAAAGCCCCATATTTCAAAGCTTCAAACAGAATTTGGAGTGTTAACTTAACATCATCCGTGACTGCATCAAAAAATGTATAAGCACCAAATACAGAGTCGTTTATAAACTTAAAATCCATACCTAATTCTGGTCTCGTTACATAACTTACAGTTTTCTTCATGGCAAATAGGTCGTAAATAGACAGGCCAAACCTATAAACCGCCCTTTTGGCAAATGAATTATCCTCTAAAGGAATTGCAAATCTAAGCGGAAGGATAAGCTTCCTATAGGTTTTAAGTAGTTTTTCCCTTTCTCTTACGGCATGATAAGTCAAAAGCATCTGCCCCTGTTTTATATACCTAAGCCCTCCATGAACCAATTTGCCAGACCTACTCGAAGTACCCCACGCAAAATCCTTCTGCTCAAGCAAAACCACCTTTAAGTCAGACATAGCGAGCCGCCTCAGTATTCCGCTCCCTGTGATGCCGCCACCTACAACTACAACGTCAAAGGTTTCGCCCCTTTTTAATTCTTCTATAAAGTTTTCTCTGTTCATCGCATCAATCCACTAATTTGTTGGGGTTCATAATTCCGTATGGGTCAAAAGCCTCAAAGCTTAATTTCATAACCTTTAACCCCAAATCGCCCTTTAATTGCTTTAAGTAAGGCTTGTGGTCAACTCCAATGCCGTGGTGATGGCTTATCACACCACCGTTTTTTACTATCGTCTCGCTTGCTATCTTTTTTAGAGAGCTCCACTTTTTAAATGTGTCGTGCTTATCTTGCTTCAAAGGAAAAACATAGGTTGTATATATGCTTGAACCGTTTGGGTAAATATGCGAAAGGTGAGAAAAGGCAAACGAACCATATAACGCTTTTTCTATTTTTTTAGCTAAATTTTTAACATTGTCCCATGTCGTAAAAGTTTCAAGCGTATCCACACCATAACCCATATCCCATAGGGTATTTCTTAAGTATGGCATCTTAAACCTATCCTTTAGCCACTGCTTACCAACAAAAGTTCCTATATTCAAACCGCCGTATTTTTTAATAACATACTTAATAAAAGATCTGTAAAAATCCACTTGCTTGCTATCCCCGCTAACGGCATAAACCATCAAGCACTTATCTTTAGAGTATCCCTTTAATTTAACAGCATTTTCAAGCAAACCAACAAAAAACCTCTTTGAAGCTAAATTTAGGATACCTTCTGTTTCTTTAGACAAACTCAGTCTTATCATTGTTAGTGGAATATTGCTTTGCGATATAAACCTAACAGCCTCTACACCACTTTCATTGTCAGGGAAAAAGGCAGCCTCAACACTAAGCACATTGGGTAGTTTAGAAACCTTCATATAACACTTTGACACAATTCCAATTCTACCTTCGCTACCCAACACTATCTCTCTCAAATCCACGCCTTCGGCTGACTTATTGTATGGGTTTATGTGAAAAACTCCACTTGGAGAATACAATGTCCCACCCAAAAACATATCCTCAATCTTTCCATAACCAAGGGAAAACTGGCCAGAGGAGCGCGTAACAACCCATCCACCTAGCGTAGAAAACTCAAATGACTGGGGAAAATGACCAAGCGTATACCCCTTGATATTTAAGGCTTTTTCAATCTCAGGTCCTTTTGTACCGGCTTTAATAAGGGCTATATGTGAATACTCATCGAGACTAACAAGCCCCTTCATTTTAGACATATCCACAGAAATATTGGGCTTTCTATTATCAACAACTTCAAGATGACCAACTACCGACGTTCCGCCTCCATATGGAATTAGATTCACGTTTCTCTTTTTTGCCTCATCTACAATAACCTTTAAATCATTTTCGTTTCTCGGATAACACACCAAATCTGGCACATTAAATTCTAATCCCATCTTAAACTTTATCCAGTCGGGAAAGCTCTGTCCAAAAGAGTGAGTTAACCTTTCAAATTTATCATCAGTGGAAAAAGGAAATTCTTTAATCTTCGGTTCATTTACCCTGCTCAAAAGTAATGCTTCGCTTATGCTTTTGCTTTTAACCCCTTCACCAATCTTTTTTCTTATAAACTTCTCTGCATGCCTTGACACAGGATAAACAACTTTCTCATCCCCCCAACCATTCCAACGTTTCATAGGCACTCCCCAAACAATTTAGTTTAATCCAGATTCTCAAAAGCATCTTAAAATTCACATCTAACAAAAATAAATCACTTCTATACACATACAGACAAAACGTATATATTCCATGCCTCGTTTTCACATTTGCTCAATACTACTATAAAAAGTCAATCCTTTCAACTATTATCTAGATTTTATGGCACACGGATTAACAAGTGAAGCAAAATGTATATAAAATTGCCGTTTAAATTTCTTTAATTATCTCAATAGCCCCTTCAACAGTTTTGCACTTATTTATCATGTTGTAAAACTTCTTAACATTGGGATAACCTTTCAGGTAGGCGTGGAAAAATTTGCGGAACTTTTGGACTGCCGTCTCGCCCCAGAACTCTTCCATGTACTCCAGATGCCTGATCATCACCTGTTTGACAAACTCTATGTCCCAAACTCTATCCATACCGTCATTCAAATCCTCAAAGATAAACGGTCTTCCAATGGCAGCCTGACCAACCATAAAAAATTCACAGCCCGTCTTTTCTTTTATCTCTTTAACTTTAGCGAACGAGTTTATTCCACCGTTATAGACAACAGGAATTTTTAAAACTTCTCTCACTCTTGCCACATGCTCCAGATCTGGCTCACCTTTAAACTGCTGTGATTTAAGTCTTGCATGTATGGTTATGAAATCCACACCTAAATTCTCAAGCTCCCTGTAAAAATCAATTTTATTGGGTTCGCTATAACCCATTCTAAGTTTCACACTCACAGGCTTCGATATGTGCTTTTTTAGAAGTTCAACTATTTTAAAAAGTCTTTCCGGTTCTTTCAAAAGGTAAGCACCTGCTTTAATTTTGACCACCTTCGGTGCTGGGCATCCTGCGTTTATGTCAATACATTCACAAAAAGGCTCAACTGTTTGCGCAGCATGCAAAAAAATATCGGGGTCAGAGCCAAACAACTGAATGCAATAGGGTCTGTCTATATCATCTCGCTCAATCAGCTTATAGGTCTTTTGGTTTTTGTAATACAAAGCATTGACGGATATAAGCTCGCTAAATGTTAAACCACATCCAAATTCCCTGCAGAGTTTCCTAAAGGGTTTATCGGTATAGCCCGCCATTGGGGCTAAAAAGTAAGGGGATTCAACATCCAAAGAGGAAAGTTTCATTAACGATTCATGGAATCAAGAAATTCCTTGTTTGTTTTGGTTTTAGACAGTTTATCTAACAAGAACAGCATCGCATCTATGTCATTCATCTCTATCAAAATCTTTCTCAGTATCCAAATTCTGTTGAGCTGATCTCTTGGAACAAGTAGCTCTTCCTTTCTTGTCCCCGAGCGTGTTATATCAATAGCTGGGAAGATTCTTCTATCCGACAAGCCCCTATCCAGATGCAGTTCCATATTACCTGTTCCCTTAAACTCCTCAAATATCACATCGTCCATTCTCGAACCTGTATCTATCAAAGCCGTGGCAATAATTGTTAAACTTCCTTTACCTTCAACATTTCTTGCCGCACCGAAGAACCTTTTCGGTTTTTGCAGTGCATTTGAGTCAAGGCCTCCTGACAAAACCTTACCACTTGGCGGTATAACAGAGTTATAAGCCCGTGCAAGCCTTGTTATTGAATCAAGGAGAATCAGTACATCGTAGCCATACTCAACGAGCCTCTTTGCCCTCTCAAGAACGATCTCTGCCACCTGAATATGTCTTTCTGGCGATTCATCAAACGTCGAACTGATAACCTCAGCCTTAACAGATCTTTTCATATCCGTCACTTCTTCGGGTCTTTCATCAATCAAAAGAACAATGATCTTAATTTCCGGATGGTTTGCCGTAATACTATTTGCAATATTTTGTAAAAGCATGGTTTTACCCGTTCTTGGCGGCGCAACAATCAAACCCCTTTGCCCCTTACCTATAGGTGTTATCAAATCCATGACACGGGCTGGCATATTATCCGGCGCCGTCTCAAGTTTTATCCTTTCCATAGGATAAAGGGGCACAAGTTCATCAAAATCTTTTCTTTTTAAAACCTCATTTGGCTCTTTATAGTTAATCTGTTCGATCTTCAACAAAGCATAATACTTTTCGTTGTCTTTAGGAGTCCTCACCTGCCCATAAATATAATCACCTGTTTTTAAGTTAAATTTCCTTATCTGACTTGGAGAAACATAGATATCTTTGGAACCTGATAAATAGTTGTTATTCATATCTCGTAAGAACCCAAATCCATCAGGCAAAATCTCTAACACACCTTCACCTTTTAGCAGACTAACTGGTTCTGCATGTTTAACAGGTTCAATTTTTGGTGCTTCATTCTCCTTCATATCGCCTTTCTGCTCCTGTTTTCCTACGTTATTCTTTGAAATCGTTCTTTTAAGAATTTCATCTATTAAATCGTTTTTTTTCTTCACTGTCGTTGGAATACCTAAAGACTTGCCTATCTCAACCAACTCAACAAGTTTCTTTTTTGTCAAAACGTCCCTATCGTAATCCATACACTTCTTTCTCCTTATATTTTTTCAAAGATTTATTATCTGCTTATAGCGCTAATTTTTACAACTGGGGATTCCATGCCTTTAACTAAAACGTCTAAACTAAACTGTTCAGAAAGTTTTATATAGGATTTAATTTCTCTAAAGTTCAAATGTATAAACTCAAGGAGCTTTTCATTGTAGACAGCTTTCTTTATTATCCTTCTACCTAAAGAAACCCTTACCATTCCCTTAAAAATCAATTTGCTTACACCAAAACTAAACAAAGCGCTTTCTACTAATTTTTTATAGTCATTATCTAACTCCTTGTTGTACCTCTTGAGGATTTGAGCTGCAAGATACTTGAATGTGTTTGGATACATATTGTCCGCAACCAACTCCAAAACCATATGTTTCGTATTCCTAAGCCTCCCGTTCATGCTGTTTGCCAAAATACCGTGTGCTACAGCATCTTGAGATAGATGAGATAAGTATCCATAAGCAAAAGCCTTTTTCCTATCACTATCTGCCATCTCCAAAATCCTAAAACCCACATCCCAGTTATGAGAGTGACCCGAAAACTCAGACAGGGTTTTACCTACTATAAAATCAGGGGCCAGGCTCCCATAAAGATATTCGTTTAAATTGCTCATGATTAAAATTCTCAAATAGTCGGGCAATTGGTCAACTATGGATAAAGAAACCCCAATATGCACTCCAGGACCCCAAGCAAAACTATTTAGAGGAAAAAATATAATCAAAGCAATGGCAATAAGAGTAGATAATTTAAGCATTACATTTTAAGTATAATAATAAAATCCACAAAAAGTCAAATAAAATCGTACCAACATAATATCTTTAGATACAAAACAAATTTTATCTTGAGGAACTTGTCAATCGATTAACTTCTTTTCCCACTCCAAAGCAGTCTTGCATATTGTATCTAAACTATCATACACAGGATTAAATCCCATTTTCTCTACAATCTTACTACAATTGGAGATCAACACAGCAGGGTCACCTGCCCTTCTGGGTGCTACTTCAACTTTAAAATCAACCCCACTAACCTTCTTCATTGTGTCTATAACCTCTTTTACTGTATATCCACGTCCGTAGCCAACATTAAAAACATCATTTTTTCCATTATCTAAATAATAAATTGCGTCAATATGGGCTTTAGCAAGGTCTACAACATGTATATAATCCCTAATGCACGTACCATCCCTTGTGGGATAGTCATTACCAAAGATAAACATTTTATCCCTCTTACCTAAAGCGGTTTGAGCTGCAACCTTAACAAGATGCGTTGCATTCTTAGTTCTCTGTCCAATCTTTAAATCGGGCGATGCCCCTGCTACGTTAAAATATCTAAAAGCTACATATTTAAAATCTGGATTTGCTAACGCCGCATCATTCAATATATTTTCGACAAACAACTTACTCTTGCCATAAGGATTTATAGGGTTTTTAGGGAAGTCTTCACCTATACCGCTTTTGGCATCTTCAGGTGCAGGTTCACCATATACCGCAGCCGTGGATGAAAAAATAAACTTTCTCACACCGTACTTTAAACACATATTAATCAGGTTTGCGCCATTTGCCGTGTTGTTCAGATAATACTTAATGGGTTTTTCTACACTCTCAGGAACAATTAAACTTGCAGCAAAATGTATTACAACATCAAAATTTCTTGCTTTAAAAATACCTTCAATTTCGTCCCAGTTACTCAAATCAGCTTCAATAAAATCAAAATCCCTTACAGTTTTTAGCGCCTCTATGGTTTCCATAAACCCCGTTGATAGGTTATCAATAATGGTTAAATTGTGACTTGTATCTTCAAGCAAAAGCTTTACCACATGGCTGCCAATGTAGCCAGCTCCGCCTGTTATGAGAATTCTCATGCCTATCCTCCATAAAAATTTTAGCACAACGATAATATCAGAAAACTTGAAAAAGACAAATTTTTTTGGCAATATTCAGAAGATGCAAAAGATAGTAAAAGATTATTTAGAAAAAAACGACAGATTTGCAAAACATAATAACATAAAGTTAATTGAAGTTAAAGAAGGCTATGCTGTAACGGAAATGGAAATAAACGAAAATCACCTGAACGCGGCAGGAACAGTACATGGCGGAGCTATATTTAGCTTAGCAGATTTAGCGCTTGGAGCAGCTGCTAACTCATTCGGGGTTCTCAACTTAAGTCTAAATGCAACTATCTCTTACATAAAAACTGCAAAATCTGGAAAATTAAGGGCAATTGCCAAAAAAATCTCAAAAAGTAAAAAAATTTCAGTCTACCAAGTAGAAGTAAAAGACGATACAAATAACCTTGTTGCTACCATGCAAGGTTTGGCTTATTCAAAGGATAAAAATACACT
Source organism: Hippea sp. (assembly GCA_015486705.1). Next base: position 12,069 of record WFRG01000069.1, read on the forward strand.
TTAAAAACCCAAAAATATTGACAACAATGCCTATTTTTAATAGGATTGTGCGCTACGTGGGGGTGTTTTTATGTTCTCGGATTTGTCCGACAAGCTTAACGATATTTTTAAAAAGATAAAATCAAAAGGTGTCATAACAGAGGATGACCTCAACAATGCACTTAAAGAGGTAAAGTTTGCTCTCTTAGAGGCTGACGTAAACTACAAAGTCGTTAAGGACTTTATAAAGGATATAAAGGAGGAGCTTAAGGGTAAGGAGTTAGAGAAAAGTCTAACACCCGGCCAGATAATTATTGAAGCCGTACACAAAAAACTCACAGAGATATTGGGCGGTGAAGCATTCCCGTTTGTAATAAAAGAAACACCATTTATAATAATGCTTGTGGGTTTACAAGGCTCAGGTAAAACAACAACAGCTGCAAAATTAGCAACACATCTAAGATCTAAGGGCAGACAACCACTTCTTGTAGCTTGCGATATCTACAGACCAGCGGCAGTAAAACAATTGCAAGTGTTGGGGAAACAAATAAATATACCGGTCTTTAACGAAGAAAACAAAAAACCTGAAGACATAGCGTATGATGCACTAAATTTTGCGAAAGAGAATGGCAGAGATGTTATAATTATAGACACAGCAGGAAGACTACATATAGACGATGAATTAATGGAAGAGCTAACAAGAATTAAAGGAAAGGTTAATCCGCAAGAAATACTGTTTGTAGCAGATGCAATGATTGGTCAAGAGGCCGTAAACGTTGCAAAAGTATTCAATGAAAAGGTTGGTATAACGGGCAACATCTTCACTAAACTTGACGGAGATGCCCGTGGGGGTGCGGCACTATCCATAATGAAGGTTGTAGGGAAACCCATCAAGTTTGCAGGTGTTGGTGAGAAAATTAGTGATTTTGAGTTATTCTACCCAGATAGAATTGCATCAAGAATTTTGGGAATGGGCGATGTCCTTACACTCATTGAAAAGGTAAGGGAAACAGAAACAGAAAATGAATCCAAAGAACTTGCCAAAAAATTAAGAAAACAGCAACTTACATTTGACGATTTTCTAAATCAGCTTAAAAAAATACAGAAAATGGGCTCAATTGCCAAAATTATTGGCATGATCCCCGGGTTGAACAAGGTAAAAATAGACGATGAAGAAACGTTTAATAAAGAGATAAAGCACATAGAAGCAATAATTTTGTCAATGACAAAAGAAGAAAGACAAAACTATAAAATCTTAAATGCGAGTAGGAAAAGACGCATTGCCAAAGGCAGCGGCACACGAGTAAGCGACGTCAATAGATTAATAAAACAGTTTATAGAGATGCAAAAGATGATGAAAGGAATGAGTAAATCCAAGGCACTTAATTTAATGAAAAAATTAGGAATAAACGGATAAGGAGGATAAGGGTGGTAGCGATAAGATTGAGAAGAGGTGGAGCAAAGAAAAAACCATTTTACAGAATCGTTGCGATTGACTCACGCAAAAAAAGGGATGGAGCAGTTTTAGAGATTTTGGGTTATTATGACCCAAAAACCGAGCCTACCACAATAAAGGTAGATTTAGAGAAATATAACAAATGGGTAGAAAGGGGAGCACAAGTTTCAGAGGCTGTAAAAAACCTTGTGAAAAAGGCAGGGTGATAAGACATGAAGGAATTAATTAGTTGCATTGTAGAAAATCTTGTTGACAATCAAGAGGCGGTTAGGATTAAAGAGATAGGCGGTGAGAAAACCACCGTTATAGAGTTAAGCGTTGATAAAAACGATTTAGGAAAAATCATAGGCAAAGAAGGAAAAACCATCAAAGCCATTAGAACAATTCTAAACGCTGCAAGCAAAAAATCTGGTAAGAAGGCTGTTTTAGAAATTATAGAGTAATGGAGTTCTACATTTTGAGCATCTTTCCAAACATGTTTGAAAGCGTTTTTAGTGAAACAATTATAAAGAGAGCCCAAGAAAAAGGGTTTGTGAAAATTAAACTCATGAATATTAGGGATTTTACACACGATAAACACAGGACAACAGATGATTATCCCTTTGGCGGAGGCGCAGGTATGGTCATGAAGCCTGAGCCCATATACGAAGCAATGGATTATGTAAAATCAAAAAGTCCGAATGTTTATAAGATTTTGCTTACACCGGCTGGTAGGATATTTGACCAACAAAAGGCAAAAGAACTATCCAAAAAGGATTCGGTTGCAATAATCTGCGGTAGATACGAAGGATTTGACGAAAGAGTCAGGTATTTGGCTGATGAAGAAATATCAATAGGTAAATTTGTCTTATCTGGCGGAGAAATTGCGGCGATGGCCATAGTGGACGCTATAACAAGATTAATTCCCGGGGTGTTAGGAAATGAAGAGTCTCTAAAAGAGGAAAGCTTTGAAAACGGATTGATAGAATATCCCCAATATACGAGACCAAGAGAATACAGAAATATGAAAGTACCAGAAGTATTGCTTTCTGGAAATCACAAAAAAATCAAAGAATGGCGTGAGAAAGAAGCAAAAAAAAGAACAATAGAATGGATAGGAGAAGAAAATGGATAAGCTAAAGGCATTCAAGGATGAAATGACAAAATCCTTAAACAAGGAAATACCAGAAATTTGGCCAGGTGATACCGTAAAAGTATATACAAAGGTTAAAGAGGGTAACAAAGAAAGAATCCAAATCTTCGCAGGAGTTGTAATCAGAAGAAGAGGCGGAAAAGGATTAGATGGAACATTTACTGTAAGAAAGGAATCAAGCGGCATAGGAGTGGAGAAAATTTTCCCTTACTACAGTCCATCTATTGAGAAAGTAGAGGTTGTACAACGTGGTAGAGTAAGAAGGGCAAGACTGTACTACTTGAGAGAGAGAAGAGGAAAAGCTGCTAAAATTAGGAAGAAAGGTTACTAAAACAGATATTGGTAGGCAGTTTGAAGAGAAAGCTGCCTACCTTTTGGAATCAGAAGGATACATCATATTGGAGAGAAACTTTAGATGTAAGGGTGGTGAGTTAGATTTAGTTGCAAGAAAGGGTGATTTGTTGGTTTTTGTTGAGGTAAAAGCAAGAAAAACTTCTAATTTTGGATACTCGTCAGAATTTGTCAACGGCACTAAAAGGAAAAGAATTTTAAATTGTGCGAAATATTTTATTCAAAAAAATAAATTGCACAATTTCGACATTCGGTTCGATGTCATAGGCTTTGACGGTAAAAATTTTGAGTGGATAGAGAATATTCTTATGGAGGAAGCGTAAAATGAGCATAAAGTTTGTTAAATTAGTAACAGGTGAGACAGTAATTGGAACATACAATCCAGAAAAAAATGGAATTGAAGACGTAGCCCAAATTCAGGTTATACCAGGCTCAGCAGGAATTCAAATAGCAATTTTACCCTACGGATTTCCCTTTGAAGAAAAAATTACAGGGTTTGTTAGTATGGATAAAGTTATTTATGAGTTCAAAAAGGTACCAGAGGATTTAGAAAGTAAATACCACGAAGCAAAAAGCAATATAAAAATAAGCTCTGCAATGCCAAATGCAGACCTAAACGTTGGAATGGATGAGCAAAGAAGCCAAGAAAAGGTTGTTGATATAGAGAGTTTGTTCAGAAAATCCTAATCGTTAAACAGAACAAGTGGCAGTTGTTGGTCAGCCTCAACACTGCCCCTTTCTTCCTCTATCCCCACAAAACCATCGGCAATGGCTGTGGAATAGAAGTTATCTGTCTTTTGGGAGCCAGCGGATTTGGCGCAAAACAATCCATCCTTGAATTCTAAGTTGACCCGGTTGAAGTAGAATTTGCCCTCCCTCGATCTCATAGGCTCTGCCAATACACACGTATAATCAAAATCTCTCTCCTTTAAACCGGCAAGCCTATACAACATGGGTTTTAAGTACACATAGGCCGTGGCATACAAGGCACTTGGCCAACCAGGCATACCAAAAAAGAGCTTATCCCTAACTACAGCCAAGACAGCTGGCCTTCCGGGTTTTATCGTCGTTGCATCAAACAGAAACTCAGAGTTTGGGATTTCACCTAATATCGACTTTACAAAGTCCTTACTACCCATACTCACTCCACCCGTTGTAATCAGAAGATCGCACCTATCTAAGGCGTAAGATATAGCTTTTTTCAATTCATCCTGTTTGTCCCTTACATGACCAAAATACACGGGTTCACAAAGCCACTTTTTGATAAGCCCGTCCAAAATGAAGTAGTTTGCATTGTATACGCTGTGTTTTTTCGCATGTTCACCAGGATAAATCACCTCATCACCCGTTGTAATGATTCCAACCATAGGTTTTCGTCTAACCTTCAACAAACTTACGCCGCAATAAGCAAGTAGAGCCCTTTTTCTTACGCTAACCCTTTCACCCTCTTTTAAAATCACTTGCCCCTTTTTTACCTCTATGCCCTTATGCGTAAAGTTCCTCTCATCCTCTACACGCTTCAACAGTCTCAAGTGATTACCATCTAACTTTACTATCTCAACCTCTGCAACAGCCCTAACCCTCTCGGGTATGGGAAAACCTGTGTTTATCCTGATACAGGAGCAATCCTTTAGATCATTCTCCTCTTCAACAACACGGTATTCCTCACAGCCACCAACCAACCCATACCCATCCATTGCAGAACGCAAAAAGGTGGGTATGTCTATGTCTGATCTCACATCCTCAAAGGCAACCTTGCCCAAAGCATCGTATACATAAACAAAATCAAAGCCATCCACAGGCTCGGTATTCTTCTTTATCAACTCCAAAGCGTCTTTAACCTTAACCATCACACTTTACCAAAAGGACAAAACGGATACACACAAACCTTACAAAAATGACACAGACCACCTATTGCATACTCGGCTATCTCTTTTCTTGTAATCCTATCCTTTGCCAATAGCCTCGGCAACATTATATCAAATGCGCTCGCTTTGTAAAACAGAGCTCCAGCAGGAACAACGCAAACGGTGGTGTCGCCAAAATAGCCGATTGTTAGGTTATTCGCAGGCTGTATAGGATTTCCTTCCCTAATAAACTTGACTCCCGCCTTCTTTAAAGCCTTCTTTGTAACATCATCTGGATCAACACTTGAACCACCCGTAACAATCACGAGCTCATGATCGGCAAACTTCAAAAAAGCATTCTTTATCTCCCCAATATCGTCCCTCACTATCGTGTAATCAGCGAGCTCAACGTCGAATTGGGCAAGCTTCCTCTTTATAAGCGGCCTAAACCTATCCTCAACAATACCGTCGTAAACCTCGCTGCCCGTGATAATCAGCGCCGCCTCTTTGATCTTATACTCCTCAACCCAAATTAAAGGTTTATCAGCAATAGACAACGCTCTATTCAAAACCGATTTTTTCGCTATAAGTGGTATTATCCTAAAAGCCGCAAGCTGTTGTCCTTTTTTTACAGGAAAATTGTTATGTATTGTAGGAAAAGATGTAACAGACATGGAATTTAACTTTATTACCCGTTTCCTATCCAATTTAAATAATCCATCGATTTTAGATTTAAACGTAATCTTGCCTTCTGAGGGTTTTTTACCAAATTCTATATTTTTTCCAGCCAATCGTGGAGCTAGTGTAATAGAAAACTCATCTTCATGCACATCATCTTGATCCAAAACAAGCTTGTAAATATAATTTTTACCAATACTTTTTAAAAGAGGAACATCCTCTTTGGTTATAATATGACCACGTTTAAAAAAAGCACCTTTATAACCTTCTTCAGGAGATATTTTTGTAAAATCATGGGGAATTTCCTCCCCTATAGCTTTCTCAACAGGAATTTTTATCTTTTTCACAAGATCTGACTTAGAAACTGCTTGAGCCTGTCAGTTTTTGGATTGTTAAATATCTCTTCTGGAGCACCCATTTCAACAATCTTGCCAGAATCCATATAAACAATTCTATCGGCAGCTTCTCTCGCAAAACCCATTTCATGGGTAACTACAATCATAGTTTTACCTTCTTTTGCCAGCTGCTTCATTATATCTAAAATACCGCCCACCATCTCTGGATCTAAAGCACTTGTTGCCTCATCAAACAACATAATTTTAGGATGCATAGCCAAAGCCCTTGCAATGGCAACGCGCTGCTTTTGACCACCTGAAAGATTTGTTGGATACTCATCCTTCTTATCCGCAATTCCAACCTTCGTTAAAAATTCAATGGCAATACGCCTTGCCTCCTCTTTCTTCCTTTTTCTCACTAAAATCTGTGCAAGCATCACATTCTCTAAAACTGTCAAATGAGGAAAAACGTTGAAATGCTGAAACACCATACCTATATCAGCTCTTATCTTTGTTAAATTGGTTTTTGGGTCAGTGATATCCACACCTTCAACAATTATTTTCCCAGAATCTATCGTTTCAAGTTGATTTATTGTTCTTAAAAAGGTGGTTTTCCCACTACCAGATGCACCTACAATAACTACAACTTCACCTTTTTTTACACCTAAAGATACATCTCTCAAAGCTTTAACGCCGTTTGGATAAGTCTTATTTACTTCCTCAGCAACAATTATGTAATCACCATTATCATTCATCGCCAGCCAATCTCCTCTCTAAATACCTATCGAGCAAAGATAAACCATATGTAACAACAAAATATAAAGCAGCCACGGTAAACCATACTTCAAATGGGCTAAATGAAGAGGATACAACCTCTCTTCCAGCTTTTGTAAGTTCTGTTAACGAAATAATAGATAGTAATGACGAATCTTTAATAAGCGAGATAAACTGTCCCGCTAAAGCAGGTAAAACCCTTTTGAAAGCTTGCGGAATTATTATGTATCTCATAATTTGAAAATAGTTCATTCCCAAAGCTAACGACGCCTCTGTTTGCCCTTTAGGAATGGATTGGATGCCGGCTCTAATAATTTCTGCTATATAAGCACCTTCAAAAACAGCCAAAGCAAAAGCTCCAGCAATAAATCTCGTCATATTAAACAAGGTTCCAATGAAAAAATACACTATGAATATCTGAACTAATAGAGGTGTTCCTCTAACAAGCTCAATATAAACAGTGGACAAGTTCTTAAACAGTGGATTTTCGGATATACGCATCAAACCGGTAATTAAACCTATGATAAGAGCAATAATTATGGAAACAATGGAAACTTTGATTGTCATGCACAAGCCTACAAGCAATGGCCCTGGCTTATATGAGGTGTCGTAGCCTAATTCATCGCCAGTATCTACTATTGCACCTGTTTTTAAGGTTGGGTGTTCAACTTTTATGTATACAATTTTATTATCGTTGGCTTTTATAGAGAGTTTACCGTTCTCAAACCCCTCAACAACACCTCTAACAGGAGAATCTATTTCACTTTGGGCTTTATAAACTAAATAGGAGGGCACGGCCCTCCAATTCCAAGAATAATTAATTCTCAAACTTGCTTTATAAATAAAAAAGCCTATGCCTATAATGACTATAAAAAATATTAAATTCCAAAAAAGAGTGTTTTTCTTACGATTCATTTTCAATGTACCCTATTAATCCAGCCCTTCACATCTACAAACCATTTTTTATAAAGTTTCTCATATGTACCGTCGTTTTTTATCTGTCTTAAAAAGTTATTAAGCCAGTTCAAGAAATCTGGATCACCCTTGCTAATAGCCCAACCAAGTGGCTCATAAGTAAATGGTTTATCAAGAAATATCAATTTACCCTTGCCCTTTGTCTCATAAAAGATGGTATTGTAAGGTTTGTCATATACAAATGCGTCAGCTCTTCCCTGAACAACCTGCATTACAGCATTCTCTTCGTCCTGGAACTCTTCAATCTTAGCCTTAGGCATATACTCCTTGGCTGCAAAATCTCCGGTCGTACCAAGCATAACAGTAATAGTAAACTTTGGAGAATTTAAGTCTTTATAGCTTTTAACCTTTCCAGCCCATTTCTTATTCAAAAGTATAGTCTGGCCTACAACAAAGTACGGGTCAGCAAAGTTCACTTTCAAATTCCTCTTCTGAGTTATTGTCATACCACTGATTATGATATCGAATTTATTTGTTAGTAAAGAAGGTATAATTCCGTCCCAATCTGTGTTTACAAGTTTTAATTTAACACCCATTGCCTTAGCCATAAGTTTGGCTATATCCACATCGAAACCCACAATTCTTCCTGTTTTTGCCCTCATTTCAAAGGGCATATACCCAGCATTTAAACCAACCCTCAATACACCCCTTTTTTCAATCTTGTAGAGCGTCGAACTGTGCCACAAATTTATGTCCGCAGCTTTAGTAGTAAAAACGCCTAATACAGCAAAAGCCACTACAAAAACCAATAGTTTCAAAAAACCTTTCATACCAAACCTCCTAAATTTAATAGTATTTTCCTTCATCTAATAGCTCACCTATAACCATTTGAGTCCCACATTTGGGACATTTGGGAATTTCCTCTTTAGGCATATAGATAATCATTGTGTATCCACAGTTGGGGCATTTAACCTCAACGGGCTCTACCTTCTCGCTCATATCTCCCTCCCAATAATAAACAATAAATTTTTTTAATGCAAATAAAATTAAGTGTAATCACCGTCTCTATATACAAAATATTTCTTAAAAAAGAAAGGGAAAATAAACGAAGGAAGGTAAAAGGCGCCCTAAGGCGCCACAGAACTATTACTCTTCTACTTTAATAGACTCAGTTGGGCAAGCTTCAGCAACTTCTTTAATTTCCTCTAAAGATGCACCCTCTGGATTAACAACGTGAGCCTTGCCATCATCACCTATTTGGAAAACCTCTGGCAACTCGTCTACACAAGCCTCGCAACCAATGCAAGTATCATCAACCCATACCTTAGCCATAAGAACACCTCCTCAAAATTCTCTTCAATTTTGCCAGACCCTTTCTATTAAATTTAGTATAGAATGTCAAGGAGTTTCAACTTAGCCTAAAAGCTCCTTAACTTTATCCTTAAGCTCTGTCAAATCTGGTGATTTCACAATATAGGCATCGGCTACATAGGTATAAAAATCGTCTTTATAGTGAGAATAGGCTGTAGACATTATTACAGGAGTTTTAGGAGATTTTTCTTTTATCTTACTTAAAACCTCCAAACCAGACATCCCTGGCATTGCAATATCTAAAATAACAATATCCGGCTTCTCTTTTTCAAATATCTCTAATGCTTCGTTTCCATTGGAACAAGAAACAACATCGTAACCTTCATCATCAAATTCTTCTTCGTATAGCATTCTTATAGCCTCTTCATCATCTACAACCATAATTTTCTTTTTATCACTCATTCTTTCCCTCCATTAGATTTATAGGTAGTTTAATTATACATTCCAATCCACCAGGCACGTTCATAAACTCTATAGAACCATTATGCTTCTCTATTATATTATAAACAACAGACAAGCCCAACCCTGTTCCATAATGTTTTGTCGTGAAAAAGGGCTCCGTAATTTTTTTTAGCTCTTTTTCTTCTATTCCACCAGAATTATCCCTTATTTTTATAACCAAAAAACCGCCATCCTCTTTAGCAGAAATATCTATCCTGACCCCACCTTTAGAATTAGCCTCTATGGAATTTTTAAAAAGATTCAAAAAAACCTGCTGCAGTTGCTCTTTATCCGCCATTAATACATAGTTACTCTTATCCAAAGACACAGAGAATGTAACATTTTTATAGAATGCCGAAATCATTTCTATAGCATCATCTATCACATCAGAAATATTGACATCTGACAAATTTATAGAATCCTTCAACTTTGAAAAATTATTGACGTCTATAACAAAATTATAAAGCCTTTTTAGTTGAGATTCTATTAAACTATAGTATTTCTCGGATTTCTCATCCTTTTGTACATAATCCCCTATTTTATTAAAGAGTCCTATTATACCCACAAGAGCATTCTTAATCTCATGGGCTATAATCATCGTAGTTTTACCCAATTGATAAATTCTATCGTGTTCGTTAGATTTAGCCATCTCGTAAGATGTCAGAAGCTGTTCAAGATTTTCTGAATATTTATTAAGCTTTAACTTATCCAATGCACACCCAAAAGCCTCAACATACGGTTCAATTTCTTTGGCACTGCATGATGGATAAAGAAGCATAAATCCCACTATCTCTTGCCTTGATTTAAAAGGCGCAAGCAAAACTGGACCGTCAAAGCCAAAGTTATCGAACATCTCTTTCAATTTGGAAAACGGCAAGTCTTCTTTTGTTACCTCTTTTACACTCCCGTCTATATAAATACCAACAAAAGACCTAATTACATCATTACAAGATGAACCAAACGATCTAACTTTCATATTAAAATCAGAGTTAAACAAGGATTTTATATCGTAATTTTCAAATCGACCTTGAGTAATACTATAAACATCATCCTTGTCCAAGCCAATTTTTATATCATAACACTTCTTTCTTCTACTATATTTGAAGAAAATAAGCTTATCAATACCACATTTATAAAGGAAGAAAGGCAATGCCCTAAGATATAAGTTCAAAAGGTCATTTTGATGGTTAACTATACTTAAAAATCTATCTAAACTAAGTTCACTCTTGCTCATATATTTGTGTACCAACACCGCTTTGTGTAAAAACCTCTTCAAGCAATGAATGCCTCTTCGTTCCGTTTATTATGTGAACCTTCTTTACGCCTTTATCTATAGCCTCTTTTGATGATAATACTTTAGGTATCATGCCCCCCGTTATTGTATCGTTATTAATAAGACCATTTATATCATTAGTTTTAATAGAAGATACGAGCTTTCCGCTTTTGTCTTTCACTCCATCTGTATCTGTCAAGAAAATCAATTTTTCTGCTTTTAAGCTAACAGCGATAGCAGAAGCTACACTATCCGCATTTATATTATACCTTTTACCGTCCTCATCAACTCCAATAGGCGCAACTACAGGGATATAACCATCCTCAGACAAATGAAGCAATATATTCGGATTTACCTCATCTACATCGCCAACTAACCCCAAGTCAACATCTTTCATAAGCTTCTTTTTGGCTTTTATAATATGTGCATCGACGCCGCTTATTCCAACGGCTTTTCCTCCGTTTTTATTTATCTGTAACACAATTTCTTTATTTACTTTTCCAGCCAAAACCATAACAACGACTTCCATAGTATCTTCATCTGTGATTCTTAAACCCTGATAAAACTTGCTCTCCATGCCCAATTTACCCAAAGTATCCCCAATCTCTGGACCACCGCCATGAACAACAATCGGATTTATACCAACATACTTCAATAAAGACACATCCTTAGAAAAGCTCTCTCTCAACTCTGCATCTAACATTGCGCTTCCGCCATATTTAATAACCATAATTTTGGAGTAAAACTTCTTTATGTAAGGCAAAACTTCAACAAGACAATCACCCTTATCAAACATATCCCACGCTCCTTATTTTTGAAGTTTAACAAATTAACCAATAAAAATCAAAAATAGGTTTAGCTATTCTACTGAATTCATAGTACTCGTTCACGGATCTTGGCAGTGTAAAATTACTTGTGTCACCCTTTGAAGGGAGAGGGGTTATATGTTATAACCCCTCTTTGAGAAAAATTAACCCTTCAAAGGAGGAAAAACACATGTATGATCTGATTTTTACACAATTGAAGGAAGAATTCAAGTCAATGATTGAAAAGATTATGAA